>NZ_CP154845.1:4552500-4820065 GCF_047302285.1 Robertmurraya phoenicis | reverse complement strand
GGCTGTTTAAATAGTATTTCTAATGGAGGATTAGCTCAGCTGGGAGAGCACCTGCCTTACAAGCAGGGGGTCGGCGGTTCGATCCCGTCATCCTCCACCAGCATTTTTTCGCATATCGAATATAATGTTTCTTATGCCGGCCTAGCTCAATTGGTAGAGCAACTGACTTGTAATCAGTAGGTTGGGGGTTCAAGTCCTCTGGCCGGCACCACTTTACTTTAGAGCCATTAGCTCAGTTGGTAGAGCAACGAGCGATTCATCTATGAATTTGCTACGAGTTGTACCCATCGAGCTGCTACTTGAATTAACTTTCTGAGATGGGGACATCGTAGATGCTTTTCATCTTAAGATAGAGAATTTAATAGTAGCGCATATTATTTGAGAGCCATTAGCTCAGTTGGTAGAGCATCTGACTTTTAATCAGAGGGTCGAAGGTTCGAGTCCTTCATGGCTCATCAAAGTTTTTTCGCGCAAGCGGAAACAACTTTTTTTATTTTTATGTTCATTATAAATGTTTTTATGCGGGTGTGGCGGAATTGGCAGACGCACTAGACTTAGGATCTAGCGCCGCAAGGCGTGGGGGTTCGACTCCCTTCACCCGCACTTTCCTTAATATGCATATCTGCTTTTTTTTGATTGTTTAATGATGCGGAAGTAGTTCAGTGGTAGAACACCACCTTGCCAAGGTGGGGGTCGCGGGTTCGAATCCCGTCTTCCGCTCCAATTATTAGCCGGGGTGGCGGAACTGGCAGACGCACAGGACTTAAAATCCTGCGGTAGGTGACTACCGTACCGGTTCGATTCCGGTCCTCGGCATTATAGTTTTTTTGACTAAGAGAAAAAACTTAAAATATTGCGCCCGTAGCTCAATTGGATAGAGCGTTTGACTACGGATCAAAAGGTTAGGGGTTCGACTCCTCTCGGGCGCGCCATTATAATTTAGTAATCGGAAGCCAGTTGAAAGATTGATATTTTAAAAACGAATATCGTTTGATCTATTATTGGACCTCTGATATCAAATCGGGAAGTAGCTCAGCTTGGTAGAGCACTTGGTTTGGGACCAAGGGGTCGCAGGTTCGAATCCTGTCTTCCCGACCACTATACTTTACAAATGGGGCCTTAGCTCAGCTGGGAGAGCGCCTGCCTTGCACGCAGGAGGTCAGCGGTTCGATCCCGCTAGGCTCCACCAAGAAAAACTTTTTTGAAAAAGTATTGACACAGCATTAAGCTTTTGTTAATATTAAAAAGTCGCTTCTGAGCGATTGAGAGAAATTTTCTTTCGGGAAAATTAATGAAAGATATTTTCACTAGCGTGAAAAATCATAACTGCACTTTGAAAACTAAACAAATCATACGTCAACAAATAATAGTGGAGGCGACTGTACAGCTTCGACAAACATTGGAACTTCTGGCGGAAAAGTCCAAAAGACTTTGACAGAAGAAGTGAAATGGTCGAGAAGTTAGGAGCCGAAACTAGCCAACGTTTATTTAAAGTTTCAAATTATAAGAGCTAATTCTTACTCTTTTTTGGAGAGTTTGATCCTGGCTCAGGACGAACGCTGGCGGCGTGCCTAATACATGCAAGTCGAGCGAATTTGAGGGAGCTTGCTCCCGAAAATTAGCGGCGGACGGGTGAGTAACACGTGGGCAACCTGCCTATAAGACTGGGATAACTTCGGGAAACCGGAGCTAATACCGGATAATGCTTTTGAACTCATGTTCTTAAGCTGAAAGATGGCTTCTCGCTATCACTTATAGATGGGCCCGCGGCGCATTAGCTAGTTGGTGAGGTAACGGCTCACCAAGGCCACGATGCGTAGCCGACCTGAGAGGGTGATCGGCCACACTGGGACTGAGACACGGCCCAGACTCCTACGGGAGGCAGCAGTAGGGAATCTTCCGCAATGGACGAAAGTCTGACGGAGCAACGCCGCGTGAGTGATGAAGGTTTTCGGATCGTAAAACTCTGTTGTTAGGGAAGAACAAGTACCGGAGTAACTGCCGGTACCTTGACGGTACCTAACCAGAAAGCCACGGCTAACTACGTGCCAGCAGCCGCGGTAATACGTAGGTGGCAAGCGTTGTCCGGAATTATTGGGCGTAAAGCGCGCGCAGGCGGTTCCTTAAGTCTGATGTGAAAGCCCCCGGCTCAACCGGGGAGGGTCATTGGAAACTGGGGAACTTGAGTGCAGAAGAGAAGAGCGGAATTCCACGTGTAGCGGTGAAATGCGTAGAGATGTGGAGGAACACCAGTGGCGAAGGCGGCTCTTTGGTCTGTAACTGACGCTGAGGCGCGAAAGCGTGGGGAGCAAACAGGATTAGATACCCTGGTAGTCCACGCCGTAAACGATGAGTGCTAAGTGTTAGAGGGTTTCCGCCCTTTAGTGCTGCAGCAAACGCATTAAGCACTCCGCCTGGGGAGTACGGCCGCAAGGCTGAAACTCAAAGGAATTGACGGGGGCCCGCACAAGCGGTGGAGCATGTGGTTTAATTCGAAGCAACGCGAAGAACCTTACCAGGTCTTGACATCCTTATGCCATCCCTAGAGATAGGGCTTTCCCTTCGGGGACATAAGTGACAGGTGGTGCATGGTTGTCGTCAGCTCGTGTCGTGAGATGTTGGGTTAAGTCCCGCAACGAGCGCAACCCTTGATCTTAGTTGCCAGCATTGAGTTGGGCACTCTAAGGTGACTGCCGGTGACAAACCGGAGGAAGGTGGGGATGACGTCAAATCATCATGCCCCTTATGACCTGGGCTACACACGTGCTACAATGGATGGTACAAAGGGCAGCAAAGCCGCGAGGTGGAGCGAATCCCATAAAACCATTCTCAGTTCGGATTGTAGGCTGCAACTCGCCTACATGAAGCCGGAATCGCTAGTAATCGCGGATCAGCATGCCGCGGTGAATACGTTCCCGGGCCTTGTACACACCGCCCGTCACACCACGAGAGTTTGTAACACCCGAAGTCGGTGGGGTAACCGTAAGGAGCCAGCCGCCTAAGGTGGGACAGATGATTGGGGTGAAGTCGTAACAAGGTAGCCGTATCGGAAGGTGCGGCTGGATCACCTCCTTTCTAAGGAATATGGAGACTTAGATGTCTCATAATCGTAACGTTGATGGAAGCTTTTTTGACTCGTCAGAAAAGCCGTATGATTTGTTTAGTTTTGAGAGTGCAACACTCTCTAATTGAATATGAAATTCTCATTATATGGGCCTATAGCTCAGCTGGTTAGAGCGCACGCCTGATAAGCGTGAGGTCGATGGTTCGAGTCCATTTAGGCCCACCATCCTTATAATGGGGCCTTAGCTCAGCTGGGAGAGCGCCTGCCTTGCACGCAGGAGGTCAGCGGTTCGATCCCGCTAGGCTCCACCAAGAATTTTTTACGTAACGTAGTGAAGTAAAAATATTCTTCCTTAATTTTTCGCAAAACAAAGTGAAGTGAAAATGTTTTTCCTTCAACTTTTATAAGCGGATTTTTTAAATTAAATGATTGTACCTTGAAAACTAGATAATGAAATGAAGAAGAACCAAGAATTACCGAGTAATCGCCATTTTAGTTTTCTCTCTATATGTTTAGAGATAAATTTTTAAAACAAAACCGCGAGGGTTACGAGAAGCAAGCAGATCAAGGAAGCGACTGAACGAGCACCGGAACGTACGTAGTTGGTACGTGAGGAGCGCAGAGAGGGAGCTGACGCAGAGATGCGCCGCTTATCGGAAGCCGCAGCATGGTTAAGTTATGAAGGGCGCACGGTGGATGCCTTGGCACTAGGAGCCGATGAAGGACGGGACTAACACCGATATGCTTCGGGGAGCTGTAAGTAAGCTTTGATCCGGAGATTTCCGAATGGGGAAACCCATCATTCGTAATGGGATGATATCTTTACCTGAATACATAGGGTAATGAAGGCAGACCCGGGGAACTGAAACATCTAAGTACCCGGAGGAAGAGAAAGCAAACGCGATTCCCTGAGTAGCGGCGAGCGAAACGGGATTAGCCCAAACCAAGAGGCTTGCCTCTTGGGGTTGTAGGACACTCTATACGGAGTTACAAAGGAACGAAGTAAACGAACAAGTCTGGAAAGGCTGGTCAAAGAAGGTAACAACCCTGTAGTTGAAACTTCGTTCCCTCTTGAGTGGATCCTGAGTACGGCGGGACACGAGAAATCCCGTCGGAAGCTGGGAGGACCATCTCCCAAGGCTAAATACTCCCTAGTGACCGATAGTGAACCAGTACCGTGAGGGAAAGGTGAAAAGCACCCCGGAAGGGGAGTGAAAGAGATCCTGAAACCGTGTGCCTACAAGTAGTTAGAGCCCTTTAACGGGTGATAGCGTGCCTTTTGTAGAATGAACCGGCGAGTTACGATTGCATGCAAGGTTAAGTTGAGAAGACGGAGCCGCAGCGAAAGCGAGTCTTAAGTAGGGCGTTTTAGTATGTAGTCGTAGACCCGAAACCAGGTGATCTACCCATGTCCAGGTTGAAGTTCAGGTAACACTGAATGGAGGACCGAACCCACGCACGTTGAAAAGTGCGGGGATGAGGTGTGGGTAGCGGAGAAATTCCAATCGAACTTGGAGATAGCTGGTTCTCTCCGAAATAGCTTTAGGGCTAGCCTCACGAAAAACGAGTCTTGGAGGTAGAGCACTGTTTGGACTAGGGGCCCTCATCGGGTTACCGAATTCAGACAAACTCCGAATGCCAAGTACTTAAGCGTGGGAGTCAGACTGCGAGTGATAAGATCCGTAGTCAAAAGGGAAACAGCCCAGACCACCAGCTAAGGTCCCAAAGTATACGTTAAGTGGAAAAGGATGTGGGGTTGCTTAGACAACCAGGATGTTGGCTTAGAAGCAGCCACCATTTAAAGAGTGCGTAATAGCTCACTGGTCGAGTGACCCCGCGCCGAAAATGTACCGGGGCTAAACGTATCACCGAAGCTGTGGGTGTACACCGTTGGTGTACGCGGTAGGAGAGCGTTCTAAGGGCGTTGAAGCTAGACCGGAAGGACTGGTGGAGCGCTTAGAAGTGAGAATGCCGGTATGAGTAGCGAAAGATGGGTGAGAATCCCATCCACCGAATGCCTAAGGTTTCCTGAGGAAGGCTCGTCCGCTCAGGGTTAGTCGGGACCTAAGCCGAGGCCGAAAGGCGTAGGCGATGGACAACAGGTTGATATTCCTGTACCACCTCGTTTTTGTTTGAGCGATGGGGGGACGCAGGAGGATAGGGTAAGCGCACTGCTGGATATGTGCGTCTAAGCAGTTAGGCTGGTAAACAGGAAAATCCGTTTACCGCAAAGGCTGAGCTGTGATAGCGAGGGAAATAGAGTACCGAAGTTCCTGATTCCACACTGCCAAGAAAAGCCTCTAGTGAGAAAACAGGTGCCCGTACCGCAAACCGACACAGGTAGGCGAGGAGAGAATCCTAAGGTGAGCGAGAGAACTCTCGTTAAGGAACTCGGCAAAATGACCCCGTAACTTCGGGAGAAGGGGTGCTTTTTAGGGTGAATAGCCCTGAAAAGCCGCAGTGAATAGGCCCAGGCGACTGTTTAGCAAAAACACAGGTCTCTGCGAAGCCGCAAGGCGAAGTATAGGGGCTGACGCCTGCCCGGTGCTGGAAGGTTAAGAGGAGGGGTTAGCTTACGCGAAGCTCTGAATTGAAGCCCCAGTAAACGGCGGCCGTAACTATAACGGTCCTAAGGTAGCGAAATTCCTTGTCGGGTAAGTTCCGACCCGCACGAAAGGCGTAACGATCTGGGCACTGTCTCAACGAGAGACTCGGTGAAATTATAGTACCTGTGAAGATGCAGGTTACCCGCGACAGGACGGAAAGACCCCGTGGAGCTTTACTGTAGCCTGATATTGAATTTTGGTACAGCTTGTACAGGATAGGTAGGAGCCTGAGAAGCCGGAGCGCTAGCTTCGGTGGAGGCGTCGGTGGGATACTACTCTGGCTGTATTGACATTCTAACCCGCACCTCTAATCGAGGTGGGAGACAGTGTCAGGTGGGCAGTTTGACTGGGGCGGTCGCCTCCTAAAGAGTAACGGAGGCGCCCAAAGGTTCCCTCAGAATGGTTGGAAATCATTCGTAGAGTGTAAAGGCACAAGGGAGCTTGACTGCGAGACCTACAAGTCGAGCAGGGACGAAAGTCGGGCTTAGTGATCCGGTGGTTCCGCATGGAAGGGCCATCGCTCAACGGATAAAAGCTACCCCGGGGATAACAGGCTTATCTCCCCCAAGAGTCCACATCGACGGGGAGGTTTGGCACCTCGATGTCGGCTCATCGCATCCTGGGGCTGTAGTCGGTCCCAAGGGTTGGGCTGTTCGCCCATTAAAGCGGTACGCGAGCTGGGTTCAGAACGTCGTGAGACAGTTCGGTCCCTATCCGTCGTGGGCGTAGGAAATTTGAGAGGAGCTGTCCTTAGTACGAGAGGACCGGGATGGACGCACCGCTGGTGTACCAGTTGTTCTGCCAAGAGCATCGCTGGGTAGCTATGTGCGGAAGGGATAAGTGCTGAAAGCATCTAAGCATGAAGCCCCCCTCAAGATGAGATTTCCCATAGCGTAAGCTAGTAAGAACCCTGAAAGATGATCAGGTTGATAGGTCAGAGGTGGAAGCGTGGTGACACGTGGAGCTGACTGATACTAATCGTTCGAGGACTTAACCAAATCGATTATTCGGTTTTCTCTTCTTCATTCATTATCTAGTTTTGAAGGTATAATCCTTTTTGTGCAAGCAAAAGAGGTCACTTCAATCAAATAGTCCGGTGGCGATAGCGAGAAGGTCACACCCGTTCCCATACCGAACACGGAAGTTAAGCTTCTCAGCGCCGATGGTAGTTAGGGGCTGTCCCCTTGTGAGAGTAGGACGTTGCCGGGCAAAGCGAAAGAGTATCCAATAGGGGTACTCTTTTTTTGATCTGTCTTTTATTAGGAGCTCATGGAGCAAGAAATGCGTAATTTCGCAAGGAAAGTGTGTCACAAGAAGGGTTCACGAAACAAGATAAGGGTAGTTTCGTAAGGGAAGTATGTTACATGAAGGGTTCATGAAACAAGAAAAGAGTAGTTTTAAAGGAAAAGTATGTCTCATGAAGGGTTCATGAAACAAGAAAAGAGTAGTTTTAAAGGAAAAGTATGTCACATGAGGGGTTCATGAAACAAGAAAAGAGTGGTTTTAGAGGAAAAGTATGTCACATGAGGGGTCCATGAAACAAGATAAGGGTAGTTTCGTAAGGAAAGTATGTCTCATGAAGTGTTCATGAGGACAAAGTCAGTCGAAAACGAGAAAAGATTGTCCTCATAAGGGGTTCATGAGGACAAAGTCAGGCAAAATCCAAGAAAGATTGTCCTCATAGAGGGTTCATGAGGACAAAGTCAGGCGAAATGCAAGAAAGATTGTCCTCATAAGGGGTTCATGAGGACAAAGTCAGTCGAAAACGAGAAAAGATTGTCCTCATAGAGGGTTCATGAGGACAAAGTCAGTCGAAAACCAAGAAAGATTGTCCTCATAAGAGGGTCCATCAAAGAGGCAAGATTTCAGCAGTTGCATAGGAATGATAATAAGAGGTTTAAGAGCTAAGATTGATGCAACCTCATAAAAAAAGCAGTCTTTGGCGAGGGTTCGCGTGAGGTAAGAATCGAGACGTTAATAAATTGAAAAAGAGTTCATACTACTGCGATACCAATCCGTTAAAAAGGATACTTATACGGAAATATTCGGTCCTTTTGATCTTTCTAAATCTTCAATAATCGTTTGAAAACAGAAAAATGTGGGGAAATTAGTAAGGTGAATCATTACTAGAACAACCTACAAAATTCATATATAACAACCCGATCGTCACTTGCTGAGTGACCAGATCAATCGTCAAGATTCCTTCGTTGCAAATTGACGTCTTCTTCATGTATAATTAAAGTCAAATATAGTCAAAGTCAGATAGGAGGGGGTCTTTTGAGGAATATCTCCGACGTCATTGAACATTACTTAAAACAAGTATTGGAAATGAGCGAAAAAGAGATTGTTGAAATTAAGAGAAGTGAAATTGCTGACAAATTTCAATGTGTCCCATCTCAAATCAACTATGTGATCAATACGCGATTTACGATTGAAAAAGGTTATATTGTTGAAAGTAAAAGAGGTGGTGGAGGTTATATCCGGATCATGAGGGTACAATCTTATGATCATGCTGACCTTATTGACCAACTATTATCGATTATTCAAAATCGTATATCGCAAAATAGTGCGGAAAATGTGATATATCGACTTGTCGAAGAAGAGGTTATTTCAAAGAGAGAAGCAAAGATCATGTTAAGTGTCATTGATCGCTCAGTGCTATATATTGATTTGCCATACAGAGATGAGCTTCGTTCAAGAATGATAAAAGCAATGCTCACTACTCTTAAATATAAATAAAGAGAGTATAAGGGGTGATAGGACAATGAAGTGTCAGGAGTGTCATGAAAGAGAAGCAACTTTGCATTTTACACAAGTTAATAATGGTGAAAAAACAGTTCTACATTTATGTGAAAAGTGTGCTCAGGAAAAAGGAGAGGCTTTTATCGTAAACACAGGGGGATTTTCTATAAACAATTTATTAGCTGGATTGTTCAATCTACAAAACAATTTTCAACCAGCAAAGCAAGCTCCCCTTTATAAAGAGGAAAGTTTACAGTGTGAAGAATGCTCTATGACATATGAGCAATTTGTCAAAATAGGTCGATTTGGTTGTTCGAATTGCTATGAAACTTTTAAAGGGCAATTAAATCCAATTATTAGACGTTTGCATAGTGGAAATTGGGCCCATAATGGGAAAATACCAAGGCGAATAGGGGGAAGTCTCCATGTTCGCAAAAATATAGAAAATCTGAAACAGACGATCCAAGAACTTGTCTCTCGTGAAGAATTTGAAAAGGCAGCAGAAATTCGGGATCAAATACGTTCATTAGAAAAACAATTAGAACGTAGTAATGAGGGAGGAAATTGACATGTCATTGGAGAGGTTCTTAAACCAAGCTGTTAGCTCATGGATGAGTTCGGAAGGTCCCGATTCTGACATTGTACTAAGTTCTCGAATACGGTTGGCAAGGAATTTCAAGGATTATAAGTTTCCAACGGTGTTCACAAGTGAAGAAGGACAGCAAGTGATTGATGCTGTTTACAACAGTGTAAGCGGACATCCTTTTTCCTCTATCGGAACTTTAGAACTCCTAGTGATGGATGACCTGCAGCCGTTGCAAAAAAGAGTGTTAGTAGAAAAACATTTAATAAGCCCGTATCTTGAAAAAAATGCGGTTTTAGGTGCTTGCATTCTTTCAGAAAATGAAGAAGTAAGTATTATGGTAAATGAAGAAGACCATATTCGGATTCAGTGCTTGTTTCCAGGCCTGCAAATTTCAGAAGCTTTGAAAGTGGCGAATGAAATTGATGATCATATCGAGAAGCAAGTAGATTATGCATATGATGAACAGATTGGCTATTTAACAAGCTGTCCAACCAATGTAGGGACGGGAATGAGAGCGTCCGTTATGATGCATTTGCCAGGTCTCGTACTCACCCACCAATTAAATCGGATTATACCGGCAATCAATCAGTTGGGATTAGTGGTAAGAGGGATATATGGAGAAGGTAGCGAAGCGTTGGGGAATATTTTTCAAATATCGAATCAAATCACATTAGGAAAATCAGAAGAGGACATCGTAGAAGATCTTCAGGGTGTGGTAGCGCAGTTAATTTCCGAGGAAAGATCAGCTCGAGAAGCATTAGCAAAAACTTCAAACATACAATTAGAAGACAAAGTTTTTCGATCCTATGGAGTGTTGTCTAATTGTCGAGTCATCGAAAGTAAAGAAGCAGCAAACTGTTTATCAGACGTCCGTTTAGGGATTGATATGGGATATATAAAAAATATTTCTAAAAATATTTTGAATGAGCTGATGATTCTCACTCAGCCAGGATTTTTACAGCAATATGCTGGTGGCCCCTTAAGACCGGATGAACGGGATGTAAGACGTGCTTCATTAATAAGAGAAAGACTAAATATGGAACATTAAACTTAAAAAAGCTTGATAAACCTAATTTGGTAGGGAGGATATAGACGATGATGTTTGGACGGTTTACAGAAAGAGCTCAAAAAGTATTGGCTTTAGCGCAAGAGGAAGCAAATCGTTTAGGTCATAATAATATTGGAACAGAGCATGTATTGCTAGGTCTTGTCCGCGAAGGTGAAGGGATAGCTGCGAAAGCACTTTATGCATTAGGGCTAGGCTCTGACAAAATTCAAGAAGAAGTAGAGAACTTAATCGGTAGAGGTCAGGATGCTTCACAGACTCCTCATTACACGCCTAGAGCGAAAAAAGTCATCGAGCTATCAATGGATGAAGCACGGAAACTTGGTCATTCTTATGTTGGAACAGAGCATATTCTTCTTGGTCTGATTCGTGAGGGAGAAGGTGTTGCGGCACGAGTATTAAATAATCTAGGTGTCAGCTTAAATAAGGCCCGTCAACAGGTCCTTCAATTATTGGGAAGCAACGAATCTGCGGGACATCAAGGAGGCTCTGCAGCAAGTGCTAATACACCAACGTTGGATAGTTTAGCCCGTGATTTAACAGCGATTGCCCGTGAAGGAAGTCTGGATCCGGTTATTGGTCGTAGCAAAGAAATTCAACGTGTCATTGAAGTGTTAAGCCGTCGTACAAAGAATAATCCTGTTTTAATCGGGGAACCTGGGGTTGGTAAGACAGCGATCGCAGAAGGTCTTGCACAACAAATCGTCAATAATGAGGTTCCTGAAATTTTACGTGATAAAAGGGTTATGACGTTAGATATGGGGACAGTAGTTGCCGGAACGAAGTATCGCGGTGAATTTGAGGACCGTTTGAAAAAGGTCATGGATGAGATTCGTCAGGCTGGAAATATCATTTTATTCATTGACGAGCTTCATACCTTAATTGGTGCAGGTGGAGCAGAAGGAGCGATTGATGCGTCGAATATTTTAAAACCATCATTAGCCCGTGGAGAGCTTCAATGTATTGGAGCGACTACATTAGATGAATATAGGAAGTATATTGAAAAGGATGCTGCGTTAGAGCGTCGTTTCCAACCGATCACCGTTGATGAGCCAACATCTGAAGAGTCCGTGCAAATTCTAAAAGGCTTGCGTGATCGTTATGAAGCCCATCATCGCGTATCGATTACAGATGAAGCGATTGAAGCAGCCGTTAAGTTATCAGACCGATATATTTCCGATCGGTTCTTACCAGATAAGGCGATCGATTTAATTGATGAAGCAGGCTCAAAGGTAAGACTTCGTTCATATACAACACCTCCTAATTTAAAAGAGCTTGAGGTGAAGCTGGAGGAAGTTCGAAAAGAGAAGGACGCTGCGGTTCAAAGCCAAGAGTTTGAAAAGGCTGCTTCTCTCAGAGACTCTGAACAGCGTTTACGCGAACAATTAGAAGAAACAAAGAAAACATGGAAAGAAAAGCAAGGAAAAGAGAACACAGAAGTAACCGTGGAAGATATCGCAAGTGTGGTTTCGAGCTGGACCGGTATCCCGGTATCAAAGCTAGCCCAAACAGAAACACAAAAGCTTTTAAACCTTGAAGAAATTCTTCATTCCCGTGTTATTGGTCAAGAAGAAGCAGTTAATGCTATTTCGAAAGCTGTACGTCGAGCTCGCGCTGGCCTAAAAGATCCGAAGAGACCGATTGGTTCATTTATTTTCTTAGGCCCAACTGGGGTCGGGAAAACAGAGCTTGCTCGTGCATTAGCTGAAGCAATGTTCGGTGACGAAGATGCGATGATTCGAGTGGATATGTCTGAATATATGGAGAAACACTCCACTTCACGACTTGTTGGTTCTCCTCCAGGCTATGTTGGATATGATGAAGGTGGACAATTAACAGAAAAGGTTCGTAGAAAGCCATATTCCGTTATCCTACTTGATGAAATTGAAAAGGCACATCCAGATGTATTTAACATCTTGCTTCAAGTACTTGAGGATGGTCGTTTGACAGACTCAAAAGGCAGAACAGTCGACTTCCGTAATACTGTCCTGATCATGACGTCAAATGTCGGCGCAGAATCGCTGAAACGTAATAAATATGTCGGCTTTAACCTTCAAGATGGTGAGCAAAATTACAAGGATATGAAAGGGAAAGTGATGGAAGAGCTGAAAAGAGCATTCCGTCCAGAGTTCCTTAACCGTATTGATGAAATCATTGTCTTCCATGCATTAGAGAAGAAGCATCTGTCAAACATTGTAAACTTAATGTCTGACCAATTAATTAAACGTCTGAATGAACAAGATATTAAGTTGCAATTAACGGGCGCTGCGATTGAGAAGATTGCAGAAGAGGGCTATGATCCAGAATACGGAGCTCGTCCAATAAGAAGAGCGATTCAAAAGCATATTGAGGATCGCCTATCTGAGGAGCTACTAAAGGGTACGGTGTTAACAGGGCAAGCCGTTATCATTGATGTAGAAAATGGAGAATTCAAAGTGAAATCTGGCACACCCCAGCTTAATAAATAAAGAGATGATAGAAACGAGGTATTCGCATTTTCCATGCGGATACCTCATTTCTTTTTCAATCATTTTATATTATGGTAGAGGAAAGAACTACGGATGAGGATGATCAGGTTGAAAAAAGTAAAAACAGTGTATATATGTTCAAGTTGTGAAACACAGCACCCGAAATGGCAAGGTTTTTGCAATGGCTGTGGCGAACGAGGAACTCTTAAGGAAGAAACAAGTGGCGGGGAATCGAAACAAACGAAGCCAAGGGTAGCGAAAACAAATGTGGCCGTTAAGAGATTATTAGATACGAACTCTTCTAAAAGCGATCGATTGGTGACGTCTATCTCCGAATTTAATCGGGTAATGGGCGGTGGAATTGTCAAGGATTCCTTATCGATCATTACGGCTGTTCCTGGTGCGGGGAAATCCACGCTACTTTTACAGGTAAGTCAGGATCTTGCTTCAAAAGGGTATAAAATCCTTTACGCATCAGGAGAGGAAAGCGAGAGCCAAATCAAAAATCGTGCTGAACGGATTTTGCCAAGTATTCATGAAAATATATGGATTCATTCTGACACCAGTATGAATAATGTTCTAGGCATCATTGAAGCGGTAGATGCAGACGTTGTTATTATTGATAGTATTCAAACCTTTGTATTAGAGGAGTACCCTTCAAGACCTGGAAGCCCGACGCAAACGATGGAATGTGCCAATGCGATGCTGAAGGTGGCGAAAAGTTCCGAGCGGCCAAGAGCGGTTATGATGGTCGGACAAATGACAAAGGATAATGAGTTAGCTGGCTTACGTGCATTGGAACATTTGGTCGATACAGTTCTAGTCTTGGATGGGGAAGAAGGGGAAGAATTAAAGCAGCTTTCAGCAAGTAAAAATCGTTATGGAAGCACGGGGGAAATGGGCTTTTTCTCGATGGAGGAGGATGGTCTAAGAGCGATTGATAACCCTTCTGAGTTTTTCATTACGCAAAGAAACGAAATTGTAAGCGGCAGTGCATTAACGGTCATTAAAGAAGGGACAAGACCGATTATTGTAGAAGTGGAGAGTTTAGTATCTCCGACCTTTACTCCGTATCCATCTCGAATTGGGGAGTGTATGCGTAAGGATCAGATCAATACGCTCACAGCGATATTGGAACAACGTGCAGGCTTGCAGATGTTGACTCAAAATGTCGTCATTAAAACTACTGGAGGCATAAGGTTAAAGGAAACGTCCAGCAACCTAGCTGTCCTCATGAGCATCGTCTCCTCTTATAAAGGAAAAGGAATCCCCAACGATATCGTGTTCATTGCTGATATTGGCTTAACAGGGGAATTAAAGAAAGTTCCCACTTTAGAGGCTCGTATTCGAGAAATCGAAAGAATGGGATATAAAAAAGTGTATATTGCTAGAAACGCCTTACGAAACCAGCATGCTTTCAAAGACATCGAAGTCATCACATGCAACACATTAGCTGCAGTAATCGATAAAGTATTTAATTCAACACCATTTTAAAAAGCAGATGGTGTTAGCCGGTTGTCTCATCGCAAGCCTCCCCGGAGCGAAAATCACCCTAATTATAAAGAACATATCGTACGTAACCTTTGCAAAAATTTGTCCCTTTCAACGAAAGGGGCATTTTTTCGTTTTTCCCTCATCTATACAAGAAAGTACAAGGGGAATTTGAATATTTCCCTTGTGAAGCCATATTCTGTTAAAGAGGAAAGGTTCCCTGTAAAGTAATAAACCTGTACAACAAGAATGGAATTGCAGCGTGAAGGAGGGGCGAAATTTGGAAAATAAAAAGCTGGGCGAGACACCCGTTTCGGAAATATTACAATTAATTGCTCCAGGAACTCCCATTCGAGAAGGGATCGATAATGTGTTGCGGGCAAATACAGGAGGGCTCATCGTTTTTGGCTCTTCAGAAAAAATAAAGCATATTGTCGATGGAGGCTTTCAAATCAATTGTCCCTTTTCACCTAGTTTTCTTTATGAATTAGCAAAAATGGATGGGGCAATTATTTTGAATGAAAGTGGGGATCAGATATTAAACGCGAATGCTCAGCTTGCCCCAGACTCAAGTATTCCTACTACTGAAACAGGTATGCGTCATCGAACAGCGGAACGGGTGGCGAAACAAACTAAAGCATTAGTCATTGCCATTTCACAAAGAAGAAATGTGATTACCTTATACCAAGGAAATCTTCGTTACGCGTTAAGAGAAATTGGCTTCATTTTAACAAAAGCAAATCAAGCTTTACAAACGTTGGAAAAATATAAAGTTGTTTTGGAGCAAAGTATATCCAATTTAGGTGTACTCGAATTTGAAGAGATTGTGACTTACAGTGACATGATCAAAGTCATTCATCGTTTTGAGATGGTACTAAGAATTAAAAATGAATTATTAGCTTATTTAAGTGAACTTGGAACTGAGGGAAGGTTAATCCGGTTACAGATGAATGAGCTTTTGACAGATATCGAAAGAGAAGCGGCCTTAATCGTTAAGGACTATGCGGCCACCGAGGAAATAGAACCGCAAGACATTCTCTGTAGACTGCAGGAGTTAGCTCATGAAGAAATGCTTGAAGATACAGCAATTCTGAAGCTACTTGGCTTCCATGGCTATGTCCATATTGATGAATTTAGAAGTCCGCGAGGCTATCGAATACTCAATAAAATTACCCGATTACCACCTATTATCATTGATAATCTAGTAGAGCGGTTTAAAGAGCTACGTCATATCGTAGCGGCTACAGTTGAAGAACTGGATGAAGTGGAGGGGATTGGAGAAGTTAGGGCAAGAAAGATAAAAGAAGGATTAAAGCTCATTAAAGAGCAGTTGTTTGCGGATCGGCAAATTTGAAAATTTTATTGAATTCATTAAGTTCGTATGCTAGAATAATTAGTTCTTTATAGTTAGGACTAAAAGAGTGTTCGGCGGTGTAAAACGAACGAAATTAGGTAATTAATCCCTTTTTATCCGCTAAAAAACGAATGATTTTGATTATTTATAAAAAAATTATTCGTTTTTTGTCTATTTTACCCAAATTTGACGAATCATCTCATTTGACACTTTTTTTCGAGGGTGCTACGCTTATGGTGTACGATTTTAATTTAAAAGAGATGCATATTTTGCTAACATAACAAACGCATTGCACTCTGTTAACAAAGTTAAAAATCTCTGTAATATTAGGTTTCAATTTATGGAATTTGTTTATAATGTATAAAGGAGGTGAAGGAATGTTAAAGCGAATAATTCAAGCTTGCTTCCTTATTACAGGTGGAACGCTTGGGATTTTTTTTATCGGTGATTTATTAAACTTAGTGAGTATTGGTGATATTGCGGTCATTAACAATCCTTACGTAACCGCAGTGGTTGGTGCTATTATATTTTATTTTATTACTTTTTGGGCGGTTGATTATATAGTTGATTTTGTGAAATGGGTTGAGGAATCTTTAGTTAAGGCTCCTATCACAGATATCCTCGCTGTTAGCATTGGTTTAGGCTTTGGTCTTGTCATTGCATTTTTAGTAGGGTTTGCCCTGAATATGATAGAAGTTCCAATCGTAAACACGGTTGCGCCTATTTTGATCACATTATTATTTGGTTATTTAGGTTTCCAAGTAGGTTACAAAAAACGTGATGAGTTAATGGCGTTGTTAACTCGAAGCAAGAAGAAGCCTGTGGAAGAAGAGGTAGAAGCTACGGATAAAAACGTCCTCAAAATATTGGATACAAGTGTGATCATAGATGGAAGAATTGCAGATATTTGCCAAACTGGATTTCTTGAAGGGACAATTGTGATCCCCCAATTTGTGCTAGGTGAATTACAGCATATTGCAGATTCTTCTGATGTGCTAAAAAGAAATCGAGGTCGTAGAGGACTCGATATCTTAAATCGGATTCAAAAAGAGCTTTCGATGAATGTGGAAATTTACGAAGGTGATTTCGAAGACGTTCAAGAAGTAGATAGTAAGCTCGTGAAGCTGGCTAAGCTCACAAACGGTGTTGTTGTAACGAATGATTTCAACTTAAATAAAGTATGTGAGTTACAAAAGGTTTCTGTCCTAAATATTAATGATCTTGCCAATGCGGTAAAACCAGTTGTTCTACCTGGTGAAGAGATGAATGTTCAAGTCATTAAAGATGGGAAAGAACAAAATCAAGGAATTGCATATTTAGATGATGGAACCATGATCGTTGTTGAAGGTGGCCGCGATTACATCGGCAAGCATATTGAGGTATTGGTGACAAGCGTATTGCAGACATCTGCTGGACGAATGATTTTTGCCAAGCCTAAATTATTAGAAAAAGCATTATAATGATAATAAATAGGGGCTTTGATAGGATGATCAAATCGTCATCCTATGATGCCCCTTTAGAATGATTTTATTGTAAGGCTCCTTTTTGGAGCTGGATTGGAGTTCATTATGGCTTATGAAGTCATCATTCCTGCAGCCGGTCAAGGGAAAAGAATGGGAGCAGGGAAGAACAAGCTTTTATTGGAACTAAATGAGGTCCCTGTTTTTATTCATACTTTACGGGTGTTTGAAGAAGATGAACAATGCGATGGCATAATCTTAGCGATAGCTCCACAAGATGAAGACTCGTTCAATAGATTGTTAAGCGAATACGGTATTCGTAAGGTAACCGCTTTAGTTTATGGTGGGAAAGAGCGTCAACATAGTGTCTATAATGGACTAGAGGCGACAACGACTGAAGGAGTCGTGCTAGTGCATGATGGGGCAAGACCTTTTATAGACATTCCGCTCATACATCAATTGGTGACCGTGGCATCTGAGCGCGGATCTGCTGTTGTCGCAGTTCCTGTGAAGGATACAATCAAGCGAGTTCAACAGAACGAAGTGGTAGAGACTGTAGATAGATCTAGCTTGTGGGCGATTCAAACCCCACAAGCTTTTCGTATGTCTATTCTAAAAAAGGCCCATCAGTATGCTCTTGAAACGAATTTTCTCGGAACAGATGAAGCAAGTTTAGTGGAAAGATTGCCTTTCCCAGTAAAGATTGTTGAAGGAAGTTATGATAATATAAAGCTGACAACAAAGGAAGATTTATATTTTGCTGAAGCGATTCTAAAAAAGGCAGGGCGACAGTAACCGCTAAAAAATGGGTACTATTAGATGAAAACGATGGATGAAAGGTGATAAAGGATGTTTCGAATCGGACAAGGCTTTGATGTACATCAGTTAACAGAGGGTCGACCTTTAATTATGGGTGGTATCGAGATCCCTTATGAAAAAGGGCTTCTTGGACATTCAGACGCAGATGTGCTTTTACATACGATTACAGATGCCTGTTTAGGAGCAATTGGAGAAGGGGATATCGGAAAGCACTTTCCTGATACAGACCCAGACTTTAAGGATGCAGATTCGGCCAAACTTCTTATTCATATTTGGCAGATCATTAAAGAAAAGGGCTATGAGCTCGTGAATGCAGACTGTACGATAATTGCTCAAAAACCGAAGATGGCACCTTATATAGAACCAATGAAAATAAGAATTGCAGAATTGCTAGAGTGTGAGCCAGGACAGATCAATGTGAAGGCCACGACGACAGAGAAGCTTGGTTTTACCGGTAGAGGAGAAGGCATCGCTGCTCAAGCGGTTGTGTTGCTGCAAAAAGCGAAATAATTTTCCGTGTACAAACGTGTATCACGAACATGCAAACAGGAGGAAGAATTATGTCAAACGATATTCGCGTACGTTATGCACCAAGTCCAACAGGACATTTACATATAGGGAATGCCCGAACTGCATTATTTAACTATTTATTTGCACGTAATCTAGGTGGAAAATTCATTATTCGTATAGAGGATACGGATAAAAAGCGAAATATTGCTGGTGGGGAAGAAAGTCAGCTAAAGTACTTAAAATGGCTCGGAATGGATTGGGATGAAAGCATTGATTTAGATGGAGGCTATGGTCCGTATCGTCAATCTGAGAGAAATGACATTTATGAGCAATATTATAAGGAACTTCTTGATAAAGGTTTAGCCTACAAATGCTATTGCACGGAAGAAGAATTAGAAGCGGAGCGTGAAGCGCAAAGTGACTCCAAGCAAATCGCGGGTTATTCTGGTCGTTGCCGCCACTTAACTGAAGAGCAAAAGCAAAAGTTCGAGGAAGAAGGCAGACAACCGAGCATTCGTTTCCTTGTACCAGAAGGGCGAGTATATGCGTTTGACGATATGGTAAAAGGGAATGTGTCCTTTGAATCAGATGGAGTTGGAGGAGACTTCGTTATTGTGAAAAAGGACGGCACGCCAACTTACAACTTTGCTGTTGCTGTCGATGATTATTTAATGAAGATTAGCCATGTTTTACGTGGTGATGACCATATTTCCAATACGCCTAAACAATTGATGATTTTCGAAGCCCTTGGTTGGGAAGCGCCTGTTTTTGGTCATATGACGCTCATCGTCAATGAAAGTCGAAAAAAACTGAGCAAACGTGATGAGTCGATTATTCAATTTATCGAGCAATATGAGGCATTGGGATATCTTCCAGAAGCATTGTTTAACTTCATTGCCTTACTTGGCTGGTCTCCGGCTGGCGAAGAGGAAATCTACTCCAAGGATGAGTTAATCAAGATCTTTGATGCAGAAAGACTATCTAAATCTCCAGCATTGTTTGATAAGCAAAAACTAGCATGGATGAATAATCAATATATGAAAAAGCTAGAAATTGATAAGCTAGTAGAGATTTCATTACCGCATCTTATTAAAGCAGGTCGAGTGAATGCGGATATGACAGCAGAGGAACGCCAATGGGCACAGGATCTAATCGCTCTTTATCAGGAGCAAATGAGCTACGGTGCTGAAATTGTTGAGCTTTCTGGGTTATTCTTCAAGGATGACGTAGAAAGAGATGAAGAGGCAGAGACTGTTCTTGCAGATGAAGATGTCCCAGTTGTGTTAGCTGCCTTTTTACAAGAGGTTGAGCAGGTGGAAGAATTGACAGCAGCTGGCGTTAAAGCGTCCATTAAAGCTGTACAGAAAAGCACTGGTCAAAAAGGGAAGAAGCTGTTCATGCCAATTCGAGTAGCGACAACAGGTCAAACCCACGGACCAGACCTTCCAAAAGCGATTGCTCTTTTAGGACGGGAGAAAGTAATAAATCGTTTAAAACAACTTTTATAGAACCGTTTTGGTGCAAAATGTTTAATTTCTTTTAAAAATGGGAATCTATTAGTTAACAGTTGTGCCAAAATGTAATATAGTATAAGTAAAATTACCTGAAATGATGGCTCTTTTAGGAGAGCGTTAAAATGAATAGATAGACAAAATGGTGATGAGGAAAAGTAGGAAAATGACGCTTTCAAGAGAGAACCAAGGAAAAATCGTTTCATCGATTTTTTCAGCTGAGATTGGTTTAAAGCCTCTCGTTTTCTGAAATGCACCTCTGAGTCTCACTTCGAACGGGCTTGCCCTCAGTAGATTTTGAGCGGGTTGCGACCGTTATGCGCTTAAAAGTTGAGGCTGATTTTTTCAGTCTAAACAGAGTGGAACCGCGCGAAAAATGCGTCTCTGTCTTATGGACAGAGGCGCATTTTTTATGTTCTAGGAAATTATAGATTTCGCGGTTGTGTATAACTTTGTTACGAAGTGTATCTACGTCTAGCTCCAGCGCCTATCGCCTAGCAAACTTCAGGTCCCCTCCCTACGATAAGTCAACCAAGAATTGCTATCGCAATTCAGGTTTCCTTTATCTCAGTCGAGGCCCTTCCAGTTATGTACGGCGATGATCAAGGCGCTTGCGCTTTTGTTCTTTTGTTTTGTGGGGATCATGAGGCATAAAAAGGGGGAAGAGGTTGTCATGTTTAAGATGTTGAAGGATGATATTGATGTTATCTTTGATCAAGATCCAGCTGCAAGGACCTATCTCGAAGTCATTTTAACCTATTCTGGTTTGCATGCGATTTGGAGTCACCGAATCGCACATGCCTTTTATAAAAGAAAGCTCTATTTTATTGCTCGGGTCATCTCACAAGTCAGTCGTTTCTTTACGGGAATTGAGATCCATCCTGGGGCGAAAATTGGGAGACGATTTTTCATCGACCATGGAATGGGTGTTGTTATAGGCGAGACCTGTGAAATTGGCGACAATGTCACGGTGTTCCAAGGTGTCACACTCGGAGGTACTGGAAAGGAAAAGGGCAAGCGCCACCCCACAATCAAAGACAATGCGTTAATTGCTACTGGAGCGAAAGTACTAGGTTCGATTACAGTGGGGGAGAATTCTAAAATAGGTGCAGGTTCAGTTGTTCTGAAGGAGGTCCCTCCAAATTCAACGGTTGTCGGAATTCCCGGTAAAGTGGTGATTCAAGACGGCGTGAAACTTAACAAGGATTTAAACCATTCCGACCTTCCAGATCCGGTTGCAGATCGATTTAAAGAATTAGAGCAAAGAGTGAAGGAATTACAGAAGGAAATAGAGGAGTTACAGCGAGAAAGGAGCTTTTAGAATGGCGATTAAAATTTATAATACGCTAACTAGAAAAAAAGAAGATTTTATCCCTTTAGAAGAGGGTAAGGTGAAAATGTATGTGTGCGGTCCAACCGTATACAATTATATTCATATTGGGAATGCACGTCCGGCGATCATATTTGATACGGTTAGAAGATATCTTCAATTCCGTGGCTTTGACGTGAATTTTATTTCTAATTTTACTGATGTTGACGATAAACTCATTCGTGTAGCCAATGAACTTGGGGAAGAAGTCCCTGATATCGCCAATCGCTTTATCACAGCTTACCATGAAGATGTGCATGCATTAGGATGCAAAGAGGCAGACGTCCATCCTCGTGTAACAGAAAATATGGATATCATTATCGATTTTATTCGTACGTTAATTGAAAAAGGGTTTGCATATGAATCAGAAGGAGACGTTTATTACCACACGCGTATGTTCAAAGAGTATGGTAAGCTTTCACATCAGTCGATTGATGAGTTAAGAGTCGGCGCGCGTATTGCGGTTGGTGAGAAGAAGCAGGATGCACTTGATTTTGTGCTTTGGAAAGCGGCGAAGCCTGGTGAGATTTCATGGGAGAGTCCTTGGGGGAAAGGAAGACCTGGTTGGCATATTGAATGCTCTGCCATGGCGAGAAAATATTTAGGTGATACCATCGATATCCACGCAGGTGGGCAAGATTTAGCCTTCCCTCATCATGAGAATGAAATTGCCCAATCTGAGGCATTAACTGAAAAGGAATTCGCTCGTTATTGGATGCACAATGGTTACATTAATATTGATAATGAAAAAATGTCCAAATCATTAGGGAATTTTGTTCTTGTTCATGACATTATTAAAAGACATGATCCGCAAGTGTTACGATTCTTTATGCTCTCTGTCCATTATCGTAATCCAATCAACTATTCAGAAGAACTTCTTGTTCATACCCAATCGGCGTTAGAGCGGATAAAGACGTCGTATCAAAATTTAAAGCATCGCCAAGCGGCTAGTACAAATTTAACAGATAACAATCCGCAATGGCTTGAGCAAATCCAAGGGTTACGCACGCAATTTATCGAAGCGATGGATGATGACTTTAATACGGCCAATGGAATCTCTATTTTGTTTGAACTATCGAAGCTTGTTAATTTGTATTTGATGGAAAAGAATACTTCTGTTGAAGTCATCGAAGCTCTGATAAGTGAATTTAAGGTATTATTCGACGTATTGGGGCTTAAGCTTGAAGATGATGCTCTATTAGACGAAGAAATCGATGCATTGATTCAAAAACGGATTCAAGCACGTAAGGATCGGAATTTCCAATTAGCTGATGAAATTCGCGATCAACTAAAGGACATGAATATTATTTTAGAAGATACTCCTCAAGGTACTCGTTGGAAAAGAGGCTAACAGATGCTTCAATATGAAAACAACTTAGAAGTGAAACAATTGAATAGTTTAGCGTTAGCTTACATGGGTGATGCTGTGTTTGAGGTATACGTTCGTGAACACCTTTTGCAAAACGGGCGGGTTAAGCCGCATCACCTCCATAAAGAAGCGACGAAATATGTATCCGCTAAGGCGCAGGCTATGATGATCCATCGTTTTCTCGATGAAAAGCAGCTGACAGATGAAGAGACAGCCGTTGTGATGAGAGGAAGAAATGCGAAATCAGGTACCGTACCAAAGAATACAGATGTACAAACGTATCGGTACGGTACGGCTTTCGAAGCGTTGATCGGTTATTTATATTTATTGAAAAGAGAAGAGCGGTTAGATGAGATTGTGAAGAAATCATTAGATATTGTTCGTGAACAGAAAGGAGGAGCCTAAATTGAATCAAGATTATATTATTGGGAAAAACCCTGTTATTGAAGCACTGAAATCGGATCGGGATGTCAACAAAGTATTAATTGCAGAAGGCTCTCAAAAAGGGCAAATGCAGCAGGTGATTGGCTTAGCGAAGGAACGGAATGTCATGGTCCAGTTTGTACCGAAGAAAAAAATTGATGGTTTGGTCGAAGGGAACCATCAAGGGGTCATTGCTCAAGTTGCTGCGTACCAATATGCGGAGCTAGATGATTTATTTTCCCTTGCAGAGCAAAGAAACGAGACTCCTTTCTTTATCCTCTTAGACGAAATTGAAGATCCCCACAATTTAGGATCCGTTATGAGAACGGCAGATGCAGTTGGTGCTCATGGCATCATTATTCCAAAAAGAAGAGCGGTTGGATTAACGGCGACGGTTGCGAAGGCATCTACAGGGGCGATTGAATATATACCTGTCGTAAGAGTGACCAATATGGCGCGAACGATTGATGAATTGAAGGAACGCGGCGTTTGGATTGCTGGAACAGACGCAAAGGGAAAAGAAGACTTTCGTCAATTTGATGGGACGTTACCATTAGGTCTTGTGATTGGAAGCGAAGGGAAAGGTATGGGGCGTTTAATTAGGGATAAGTGTGACTTTCTTATCCGTTTGCCGATGAAAGGGAAGGTAACATCATTAAACGCTTCCGTTGCGGCAGCACTACTCATGTACGAAGTGTTTCGAAAACGTTACCCACTTGGGTGAAGAAAATGGACATCCTGATTGTAGATGGCTATAACATAATCGGTGATTGGCCCGAACTTAAAGCACTGAAAAGTAAAGATTTAGCTGCAGCGAGAGATCGGTTGGTCGAGAAGATGGCGGAATATCAAGCGTACTCAGGATATCGGGTGATTGTTGTCTTTGATGCTCAATACGTTAAAGGGACTGAAAAAAAATATCGCAATTTCAAAGTTGAAGTTATTTTTACACGGAACAATGAGACGGCCGATGAAAGAATTGAAAAGCTCGCTATTTCTTTAAATAATCGCAAGACACAAATCCATGTTGCTACCTCTGATTACACAGAGCAATGGGCGATTTTTGGACAAGGAGCTCTGCGTAAATCGGCCAGAGAGCTGTTGATAGAGATGGAATCGATTGAACGAAGGATTGAAAAAAGGGTCAAAAAAATTCAAGACCTAGGTCCGAATTCAAAGATTCCTCTTAGCAAGGAAGTGGCAGAAATTTTCGAAAAATGGCGAAGAGGCGAGAGATGACAGGTTGACGGGGTAAAAAAAGCTACTGTATAATATTGCTAACTAGCTTGTACGGTCGGGGGGATCCTAGTGAGTACTGACTACGGAACAAAGGAAAACGAAAGTTTTATCAATTATGTTCAGCTGGAAGATGAAGAGTTAGTGGAGATGGTTCATCAAGGTGCGGGTGAGGCCTTGGATTTCCTCATTCACAAGTACCGTAATTTCGTGCGGGCAAAAGCTAGGTCCTATTTTTTAATTGGTGCAGATAAAGAGGATATTGTTCAAGAAGGTATGATTGGTCTCTATAAGGCTATTCGTGACTTCAAAGAGGACAAGCTAACTTCTTTTAAAGCGTTTGCGGAGCTATGCATCACAAGGCAAATTATTACGGCGATCAAAACAGCAACAAGGCAAAAGCATATCCCGTTAAATTCGTATGTATCGTTGGACAAGCCGATCTATGATGAAGAATCGGATCGAACGTTAATGGATGTTATTTCTGGTGCGAAGGTGATGGACCCAGAAGAACTGATTATCAATCAAGAAGAGTTTGATCATATCGAAGTGAAAATGTCTGAACTGTTAAGCGATCTGGAGCGGAAGGTTTTAGCTTTATACTTAGATGGACAATCTTACCAAGAAATATCAGAAGAGCTCAATCGCCATGTGAAGTCGATTGATAATGCTTTGCAACGAGTAAAGAGAAAGCTAGAAAGATATTTAGAGGTAAGAGAGCTTACGTTGTAATCCCCTTGTACATAAGGGCTTGTTCGTATTTCATATTGACACCATATCTTGTCCGTGATACAGTTTTATAGATATAAAAGATGTAGTAGGTGGCCAAGATGATAAAGAAGGTTGCTCTTGCTTGTTCACAATGTGGTTCGAGAAATTACTCAACTACAAGCAAGAAGGAATCGGAGCGTTTGGAATTAAAGAAGTTTTGTAGCACATGCAATAATCATACGCTTCATCGGGAAACGAAATAATTTGATTTTTAAATAGATAGCTATTCTTCAAGTGGTCTACTTCGAGGTAAAGCTTGAATAGCCATGACAAAATCTTCTCAGAACAGCAATTCCTTAAAAAGTTGGAGGTCTCACTCATGCAACGCATCGTAAATTTTTTCAAAGACGTCGGCCGTGAAATGGGAAAAGTCAGTTGGCCGAAAAGGAAAGAACTAACAAGCTATACGATTACAGTTTTAGTCACTGTTATTTTCTTTACCGTTTTCTTTGCAGTAATCGATTTAGGAATTTCTGAATTGATTCGTTTAATTCCTTGAATAACTCCTATGTCTTAATGGTATAATGGAAAATATGATAGGAATTTTTTCAAAGCCCGGTGACGGGTTTTTTAATTTGCAAAAAAATAGACAAGCATGATGTTTTTAATGATGGGATGCCTATGATGAGGTTAGATATCTAGGGAATCGCTTTGTTGAACGGAAGTTTTGCCTTTTGAGTGTGCGGGAAATTTGCGTAGACTCATTGAGGAGAATTTGATTTGTGTAGGGAGGGAAGGACATAGCGTCCTGACAAATGGAAAAGAATTGGTATGTTGTTCATACTTACTCAGGCTACGAAAACAAGGTAAAAACAAACCTGGAGAAACGTGTAGAAACAATGGGAATGCAGGATAAGATTTTCCGTGTAATTGTGCCAGAGGAAGAAGAAACTGATATTAAAAATGGTAAGAAAAAAACAGTGAAACGTAAAGTGTTTCCTGGTTATGTTTTGGTTGAAATAATTATGACGGACGATTCTTGGTATGTAGTACGTAATACTCCAGGAGTGACAGGGTTCGTTGGTTCAGCAGGCTCTGGTTCAAAGCCGACGCCGCTTTTACCAGAAGAGATCAATTCTATTCTGAAGACATTAGGTGTTGAAGAGAGAAGAATTGATATTGACTTTGAAATTGGGGAAACAGTCCGTGTAAAAGAAGGTCCATTTGCGAACTTTACAGGCTCTATTGAAGAGATCGATAAAGACAAAGCGAAGCTCAAAGTTCTTGTAAATATGTTCGGTCGTGACACGCCGGTGGAACTCGAGTTTACACAAATTGACAAATTATAATGGATGAAAAGTGGTGACTTGTTCCGTAAGAGGAATTAGTTGACGTGCTTGCGTTTTTAGTAGGTTAGGACGTATCCTTTCATTTCTTTTTAGAAAAAACTTGAAATCGACTTTGAAAAGTGATAATATTTCATAGGTCAGTATGTCTCAAAAAGAGACAAAATATTGCCGAGATCTTTATTTATGAATATAAAGACAACTTGTTGAGTGGGAGGGCTTGTTTTTACTCTCGTAAATTCACCCTATTACCACATCACGGACTTTAAGGAGGTGTGTCTCGTGGCTAAAAAAGTAATTAAGGTCGTAAAATTGCAGATTCCTGCAGCTAAAGCGAATCCAGCACCACCAGTTGGACCGGCACTAGGTCAAGCGGGTGTGAATATCATGGGATTCTGTAAAGAGTTTAACGCTCGTACAGCTGAACAAGCTGGTTTAATCATACCTGTTGAAATTACGGTATTTGAAGACCGTTCATTTACATTTATTACGAAAACTCCACCTGCTGCCGTTCTTCTTAAGAAAGCAGCTGGAATCGAGTCTGGTTCTGGTGAACCAAACCGTAATAAAGTAGCAACAGTTAAGCGTGATAAAGTACGCGAGATTGCTGAATCAAAAATGCCTGATTTAAATGCAGCTAGTGTTGAAGCAGCTATGCGCATGGTTGAAGGTACTGCACGCAGCATGGGTATCGTTATCGAAGACTAATTCATGCTTAGTTTTAAGGTTGATTAAATGGGGTTGCGACGTTGAATTTGGTTTCACTCGCAACCTTTGTTTTGCCGAAAAACGCTTTGTGTTTTTCGTTTGTCTAGCCCTGGAGCCTATGGGCTCTTGCGCTTTTCTAAGTGGGAGGTTATCCGCTAAAACCACAATTCAGGGAGGAAATAAAAATGACTAAAAAAGGTAAGAAGTATTTAGAAGCTACAAAGCTTGTAGATCGTCTAAAAGCTTATCCTGTAGTAGAAGCAATTGAGCTTGCAAAGAAAACAAACTTTGCTAAATTTGATGCAACGGTTGAAGCAGCATTTCGTTTAGGGGTTGACCCTAAGAAAGCTGACCAACAAATCCGTGGAGCTGTTGTTCTTCCAAACGGAACTGGTAAAACTCAACGTGTATTAGTTTTCGCTAAAGGCGAAAAAATGAAAGAAGCAGAAGCTGCTGGTGCAGATTATGTAGGAGATGCAGAATACATCAACAAAATCAACCAAGGTTGGTTCGAATTTGATGTTATCGTAGCAACTCCAGATATGATGGGTGAAGTTGGTAAGCTTGGTCGTGTATTAGGACCTAAAGGTTTAATGCCAAACCCTAAAACTGGAACAGTTACTTTTGATGTAACAAAAGCTGTTAACGAAATCAAAGCTGGTAAAGTAGAATACCGCGTTGATAAATCTGGTAACATTCATGTGCCAATCGGTAAAGCTTCATTTGATAACGAAAAGCTAGTTGAAAACTTCAACACTATTTTCGATACATTAATGAAAGCTAAGCCTGCAGCTGCAAAAGGAACTTACATGAAAAATGTAACAGTTACTACAACAATGGGACCAGGGGTTAAGGTTGATCCTTCTTCTGCTGTTGCGAAATAATTAAAATATAAATTGACAACCAGAATTATATTTTATATAATAAATTCTGTTGTGAAAAATAAATAACATTTGTACCGCAGACAGTAGGGGCCATATGGCTTAAACTTCCCTACCGAGGTCATACGATAGATGAAAGATTTAGTTGTACTACGACTATTGTATACTCCCTCCATGTCTGTTAGATGTGGAGGTTTTTAATTGCATCGGTATAAGTGTAGAAATCTACAGGAGGTGTAAAGATGGGCAACGCTATCGAACAAAAGCAAACAATCGTTGACGAGATTGCTGGTAAACTTAAAGCAAGTGTATCCACAGTTGTCGTTGATTACCGTGGTTTAAACGTTGCAGAAGTTACTGAACTTCGTAAACAACTTCGTGAAGCTGGAGTAGAATTCAAAGTTTACAAAAACACTTTGACTCGTCGTGCTACAGAAGCTACTGAACTTACTGGATTGAATGAGGTTCTTACAGGACCAAACGCAATCGCGTTCAGTGCAGAAGATGTAGTCGCACCAGCGAAAATTATTAACGAATTTGCGAAAAAGCACGAAGCACTTGAAATTAAAGCAGGTGTTATCGAAGGGAATGTAGCAACTGTTGATGACATTAAAGCTCTTGCAGATCTACCATCTCGCGAAGGCTTATTATCTATGTTACTCAGCGTGCTTCAAGCACCTATCCGCAACCTTGCTCTTGCTACAAAAGCTGTGGCAGATCAAAAAGAAGAACAAGGCGCATAAGCTAGAAATTTTGATTGGTTTTTAAAAATAAATGAAAAACATTCCAAGGAGGAAATTATATCATGACTAAAGAACAAATCATTGAAGCAGTTAAAAATATGACTGTTTTAGAATTAAATGACCTAGTAAAAGCTATTGAAGAAGAATTTGGCGTAACTGCTGCTGCTCCTGTAGCTGTTATGGGTGGAGCTGCTGCTGGTGGCGCTGTTGAAGAAAAAACTGAATTTGATGTTGTTCTTGCTTCTGCAGGAGATCAAAAAATCAAAGTTATCAAGGTTGTTCGTGAAATCACAGGTCTTGGACTTAAAGAAGCAAAAGAACTTGTTGATAACACTCCAAAAGCAGTTAAAGAAGGAGCTTCTAAAGAAGAAGCTGAAGAAATCAAAGCTAAGCTTGAAGAAGTTGGAGCTGGCGTAGAAGTTAAGTAATTTCTTTCATCAATAAAAAGCTCGCTAATATAGCGGGCTTTTTTGTGTTTCGTAATGAATTTTTCTATAATGCATGTAGAAAGAGGTGAAATCATGTCTGAACATTATTATTCCCGCGAACAGAAGGTCGAGAGTAATCCGAAATATTGGAACTTCACTTTAAGAAATCATGATCTGAAATTTAAAACAGACAACGGTGTTTTTTCAAAGGGTGAAGTAGATTTTGGTTCAAGGCTATTAGTGGAGTCTTTCCAGTTGCCTGAAATCGAAGGTGATTTGTTGGATGTTGGGTGTGGATACGGACCGATCGGTTTATCTTTGGCCAAGGATACGGGGCGATATATACACATGGTTGATGTTAATGAACGAGCCTTGTTACTCGCAAAGGAGAATGCCGCTTTAAACGGCGTGTCGAATGTGTCGATCTATGAGAGTGATCGCCTTATGAATGTTGAACATAAAGAGTTTGTGGCAATTTTGACGAATCCTCCGATTCGAGCAGGTAAGAAAGTGGTACATGAAATTTTTGAACAAAGCTTTTCTTATTTGAAGGAAGGAGGAGAGCTTTGGGTGGTCATTCAAAAAAAGCAAGGAGCTCCTTCGGCGATTGAAAAAATAAGTGCGGTTTTTGGCGATGTAGAGACGGTTGAAAAGAAAAAAGGATATTTTATTTTGCGTGCAAAAAAATATTTGACTTGACATTTTCGCTATGTTAACATTATACAATGCCAACATAATATAAACTGGTATAATTACTAATTTCAACGATTTTTGTATAAAGTTGGTTTAGTAAGGAAAAACTAACAAAATAATAGTTCGCAATGTGAAAAATGTGGTTTTTGAGAAAATAAAACCCTTTTTCTTTTTGTCTTACAAGATGAGGCCTCTTGGATTGTTTTAGCCAGTCAAGGCGTCTCCTTGATCTTATAAGACGGCAATAGATGCACTATAACGCTTGATTTGAGGGGTGAATCAGTTGACAGGTCAACTAGTTCAGTATGGACGACACCGTAAGCGGAGAAGTTACGCACGAATCAGTGAAGTTTTAGAATTACCGAATCTAATCGAAATCCAAACTGCTTCTTATCAATGGTTTTTGGATGAAGGATTGCGTGAAATGTTCCAAGATATTTCACCGATTGAGGACTTCACTGGTAATCTGTCTCTGGAGTTTATTGATTACAGTCTTGGCGAACCGAAATATTCCGTTGAGGAATCGAAAGAACGAGATGTTACATATTCAGCGCCATTGCGTGTGAAGGTTCGTCTTGTCAATAAAGAGACGGGCGAGGTTAAGGATCAGGATGTCTTTATGGGAGACTTTCCATTAATGACAGAAACTGGAACCTTTGTGATTAACGGGGCGGAACGTGTTATCGTTTCGCAATTAGTACGCTCTCCAAGTGTGTACTATAGCGGGAAAGTAGATAAAAATGGTAAAAGAGGTTTCGGTGCTACTGTAATTCCGAACCGTGGTGCTTGGTTAGAGTATGAAACTGATGCCAAAGATGTAGTTTACGTAAGGATTGATCGTACGAGGAAATTGCCTGTTACGGTTCTTTTGCGTTCTCTTGGATTTGGCTCTGAACAGGAAATTTTAGATTTAATTGGAGAGAATGAATATCTTCGTAACACTCTCGAAAAAGACAACACAGAAGGTACGGATAAAGCGTTACTGGAAATTTATGAACGCCTACGCCCGGGTGAACCACCAACTGTAGAAAACGCGAAAAGTTTATTGGTTTCTAGATTTTTCGATCCGAAGCGCTATGATTTAGCGAATGTAGGTCGTTATAAAATCAATAAGAAGCTTCATATAAAAAATCGCTTGTTTAATCAGCGTCTAGCAGAAACGCTTGTGGATCCTGAAACAGGTGAAATTATCGCTGAAAAGGGAGTACTACTTGATCGTCGTACATTAGATCGTATTATCCCTTATTTAGAGAAAAATATTGGTTTCAAAACGATCAGCCCTGTTGGTGGTGTCGTGGAGAACGATGTTTTACTACAATCTATTAAAATCTATGCTCCAAATGAAGACGGAGATAAAATTATCAATGTCATCGGAAATGCCTATGTAGAAGAGGCTGTGAAGAATATTTCTCCAGCAGATATCATTGCTTCTATTAGTTATTTCTTTAACTTGCTCTACGGAGTAGGAAATACAGATGATATCGATCATTTAGGTAATCGTCGTCTTCGTTCAGTTGGAGAGCTTTTACAAAATCAATTCCGTATCGGGTTATCTCGTATGGAACGTGTTGTTCGTGAGAGAATGTCTATTCAAGATACGAATACGATTACTCCACAGCAACTGATCAACATTCGTCCTGTGATCGCTTCTATTAAAGAATTCTTTGGAAGCTCTCAGTTATCCCAGTTCATGGATCAAACGAATCCATTAGCAGAACTTACGCATAAGCGTCGTCTTTCTGCTTTAGGACCAGGTGGTCTTACTCGTGAACGCGCAGGGATGGAAGTGCGTGACGTACACTATTCCCACTATGGTCGTATGTGTCCGATTGAAACGCCTGAAGGACCTAATATCGGCTTGATCAACTCTTTATCTTCCTATGCGAAGGTCAACCGTTTTGGTTTCATTGAGACTCCATATCGTCGTGTTGATCCTGAAACAGGAAAAGTAACGAATCAAATTGATTACTTAACTGCTGATGAAGAGGATAACTATGTTGTAGCCCAAGCGAATGCACGCTTAGGTGATGATGGTTCCTTCTTAGATGAAGATATTATCTCTCGTTTCCGCGGTGAAAACACGGTTACAAAGAGAGAACGTATCGATTATATGGACGTATCTCCTAAGCAGGTCGTATCTGCTGCAACAGCGTGTATCCCGTTCTTAGAAAACGATGACTCGAACCGTGCCTTGATGGGTGCGAACATGCAACGACAAGCAGTTCCTCTAATGCAACCAGAGGCTCCTCGTGTAGGTACGGGTATGGAGTATGTTTCCGGTAAGGATTCAGGTGCTGCTGTTATCTGTAAGCATGAAGGAATTGTTGAACATGTTGAAGCGCGTGAAGTGTGGGTTCGTCGCGTTAGTGTAGTAGATGGCCAAGAAGTGAAGGGTAATCTTGATAAATATCGGATGTTAAAATTTGTCCGTTCTAACCAAGGAACTTGTTACAATCAACGCCCAATCGTTGCTGTTGGGAATCGTGTAACAAAAGGAGAAATCCTTGCAGATGGTCCTTCTATGGAGCTTGGAGAACTTGCTCTTGGACGAAATGTTCTTGTCGCGTTCATGACATGGGATGGTTATAACTACGAGGATGCCATCATCATGAGTGAGCGTTTAGTCAAAGATGATGTTTATACTTCGATTCATATTGAAGAGTATGAGTCAGAGTCTCGTGATACAAAATTAGGACCGGAAGAAATCACTCGTGATATTCCAAACGTTGGGGAAGATGCGCTAAGAAATCTTGATGAGCGCGGAATTATTCGCATCGGTGCGGAAGTGAAAGACGGGGATTTACTAGTCGGTAAAGTAACACCTAAAGGAGTAACAGAGCTTACTGCAGAAGAACGTTTATTACATGCGATCTTCGGTGAGAAAGCTCGTGAAGTACGTGATACATCACTTCGTGTACCACACGGTGGTGGCGGTATTGTTCACGATGTAAAAGTCTTTAATCGTGAAGATGGCGATGAACTACCTCCTGGTGTTAACCAGTTAGTTCGTGTTTATATCGTTCAAAAACGTAAAATCCATGAAGGCGATAAAATGGCTGGACGTCACGGTAACAAAGGGGTTATCTCTCGCATTTTACCAGAAGAGGATATGCCGTATTTACCAGATGGTACGCCAGTTGATATCATGTTAAACCCATTAGGGGTTCCTTCTCGTATGAACATCGGTCAGGTGTTAGAGCTTCATTTAGGAATGGCCGCAAGACAACTAGGCATTCATGTTGCTTCACCAGTATTCGATGGTGCGCGTGAAGAAGACGTGTGGTCAACGATTGAAGAAGCAGGCATGGATCGCGATGCAAAAACGGTCCTTTACGATGGTCGCTCTGGAGAGCCGTTCGATAATCGTGTTTCTGTTGGGGTCATGTACATGATTAAGCTTGCGCACATGGTTGATGATAAGCTTCATGCTCGTTCAACAGGTCCTTACTCACTTGTTACTCAGCAGCCACTTGGTGGTAAAGCTCAGTTCGGTGGGCAAAGATTTGGGGAAATGGAAGTTTGGGCGTTAGAAGCCTATGGTGCTGCGTATACCCTACAAGAAATCTTAACAGTAAAATCCGATGACGTAGTCGGCCGTGTGAAAACATACGAAGCGATCGTCAAAGGTGAAAATGTTCCTGAACCAGGTGTCCCTGAATCATTCCGCGTATTGATGAAAGAACTTCAAAGCTTAGGTATGGATGTTAAAATCCTTTCTGGTGATGAAAAGGAAATCGAAATGCGTGATTTAGAGGATGATGAGGAACAGCAAGCCGAAGCATTAACCGTCGCCCCTGTCAATGAAGAAACAGAATCCGAAAAAGTCGGAATCCAAGAATAACGTAACTGTACGAGTTTAAGAAATGCATCCGTAACTCTTTCTTAGCTACTTGCTAAAGGAAGAGTTACGGAATTTGTAATCATAGATTAGCAAAAAGGGTAAAACCTGTAGATCAAAAGGGAGGTAGGCCCCTTGCTGGATGTCAATAATTTTGAGTATATGAAGATCGGTCTTGCTTCACCCGACAAAATTCGCTCTTGGTCTTTTGGTGAAGTGAAAAAACCAGAAACAATCAACTATCGTACATTAAAGCCAGAAAAAGATGGTCTTTTCTGTGAGCGTATTTTCGGACCACAAAAGGACTGGGAATGTCATTGTGGAAAATACAAGCGTGTCCGATATAAGGGCGTAGTTTGTGACCGCTGTGGTGTAGAAGTAACAAGAGCTAAAGTTCGTCGTGAACGTATGGGACATATTGAGCTAGCTGCTCCTGTATCACATATTTGGTATTTCAAAGGAATCCCAAGCAGAATGGGATTAATTTTAGACATGTCTCCACGTGCTTTAGAAGAAGTCATTTATTTTGCTTCTTACGTTGTTACTGAACCTGGCGACACTCCTCTTGAAAAGAAACAACTTTTATCTGAAAAGGAATATCGTGCATATCGTGATAAGTACGGTAATAAGTTCCAAGCGTCTATGGGTGCAGAATCCATCAAAAGGCTTCTTACTGACATTGACCTAGATAAAGAAGTAGACTTTTTAAAAGAGGAATTAAAAACAGCTCAAGGACAACGTCGTACTAGAGCAATCAAAAGACTTGAAGTATTAGAAGCATTCCGTAATTCAGGAAATGAGCCATCTTGGATGATTCTAGATGTGCTACCAGTTATCCCACCGGAACTTCGTCCAATGGTTCAATTAGATGGAGGACGTTTTGCGACATCCGATCTAAATGACCTATATCGTCGAGTGATTAACCGTAATAATCGTCTAAAGCGTCTGTTAGATTTAGGAGCACCAAGCATCATTGTTCAAAATGAAAAGCGTATGCTTCAAGAAGCTGTGGATGCTCTAATTGATAATGGCCGTCGTGGTCGTCCAGTTACTGGACCAGGTAACCGTCCATTAAAATCTCTTTCTCATATGTTAAAAGGGAAGCAAGGACGTTTCCGTCAAAACCTTCTTGGTAAGCGTGTTGACTATTCAGGTCGTTCCGTTATCGTAGTTGGACCAAACTTGAAGATGTACCAATGTGGTTTACCGAAGGAAATGGCAATCGAATTATTCAAGCCTTTCGTTATGAAGGAGCTTGTTGAAAAAGGATTAGCCCATAATATTAAATCAGCAAAACGTAAAATCGAGCGCTTATCTCCAGAAATTTGGGATGTGCTTGAAGACGTTATTAAGGAGCATCCAGTTCTCTTGAACCGTGCCCCTACTCTACACAGACTAGGTATCCAAGCGTTCGAACCTACACTTGTAGAAGGTCGTGCGATCCGCCTTCATCCACTTGTATGTACAGCATACAATGCGGACTTTGACGGTGACCAAATGGCCGTACACGTTCCGTTATCTGCAGAAGCACAAGCTGAAGCGAGACTATTAATGCTTGCCGCTCAAAACATTCTAAACCCTAAGGATGGAAAGCCAGTTGTTACACCATCTCAGGATATGGTGCTTGGTAACTACTACCTCACGTTAGAACGTGAACATGCAGTTGGTGAAGGAATGGTCTTTAAGGATACAAATGAAGCAATAATTGCTTACCAAAACGGTTATGTTCATCTACATACTCGTGTAGCTGTTCATGCAGGATCCTTAAATAATGAAACATTTACCGAAGAACAGAACCAAATGCTTCTTATTACAACAGTTGGGAAGCTAGTTTTTAATGAAATTTTACCTGAATCATTCCCTTACATTAATGAACCTACAAAGAGTAATTTAGAGGAAGAAACTCCGAAGAAATACTTTGTAGAAAAGGGTGCAGATGTAAAAGAAATTATTAAGAGCTTACCGTTGGTAGACCCATTCAAGAAGAAAATTCTTGGGAATATCATTGCTGAAGTATTTAAGAGATTTAAAATCACTGAGACATCTAAAATGCTTGACCGCATGAAGAATCTTGGTTTCAAATACTCTACGAAAGCCGGTATTACGGTTGGGGTAGCAGATATTGTTGTATTAAAAGAAAAGCAAGAAATCATCGAAGAGGCACAAGGAAAAGTAGATAATGTGATGAAGCAATTCAGACGTGGTTTAATCACTGAAGAAGAGCGTTATGACCGTGTTATTTCTATCTGGAGTGCAGCGAAAGATGTTATTCAAGCAAAACTAATGAAATCATTAGAGAAAACGAACCCAATCTTTATGATGAGTGACTCAGGTGCTCGTGGTAACGCATCAAACTTCACCCAGCTTGCTGGTATGCGTGGATTGATGGCGAACCCGGCTGGTCGTATTATTGAGTTACCGATTATCTCCAGTTTCCGTGAAGGGTTAACCGTATTAGAGTACTTCATCTCTACTCACGGTGCTCGTAAAGGACTTGCAGATACGGCGCTTAAGACAGCTGACTCTGGTTACTTAACTCGTCGTCTCGTTGATGTAGCGCAAGATGTTATCGTTCGTGATGATGATTGTGGTACAGATAGAGGGTTGTTGGTTTCTGCTCTACGTGATGGAACAGAAATTATTGAAGCTTTAGATGAGCGTTTAATTGGTCGATATGCAAGAAGAGCAATCAAACATCCAGAAACGAAGGAAGTCATTGTAGCGGAAAATGATTTAATCACTGAGGATTTAGCTGTTGAAATTACGGAATTGGGTATTGAAGAAGTGTGGATTCGTTCTGCATTCACATGTAATACTCGCCACGGCGTATGTAAAAAATGTTATGGTCGTAACCTTGCAACGGGTCAAGAAGTTGAAGTGGGTGAAGCAGTTGGTATTATCGCTGCCCAATCCATTGGTGAGCCAGGTACACAGTTAACGATGCGTACATTCCATACAGGTGGAGTTGCCGGAGACGATATTACACAAGGTTTACCTCGTATCCAGGAAATTTTCGAAGCACGTAATCCAAAAGGGCAAGCGGTTATTTCTGAACTTGATGGAGTTGTCGTTGGTATTAACGAAGGACGTGACCGTCAGCATGAAATCATTGTCCAAGGAGAACTCGAGTCTCGTACTTATACGGCGCCATATACAGCGCGCCTTAAAGTAGCAATCGATGACCATGTGTTAAGAGGTCAGGAATTGACAGAAGGTTCTATTGATCCTAAAGAACTAATCAAGGTGAAAAACGTAGCAGCTGTTCAAGAATACTTACTAAAAGAAGTACAAAAGGTTTATCGTATGCAAGGGGTTGAAATTGGCGATAAGCACGTAGAAGTAATGGTCCGCCAAATGCTTCGTAAGATCCGTGTCGTCGATGCTGGAGAAACTGAAGTGTTACCAGGTTCACTACTCGACATTCATCAATTTACAGATGCAAACGAAAAAGCCCTACTTGAAGGAAAATTACCAGCAACTGGTCGTCCAGTATTGCTTGGAATTACAAAAGCATCACTTGAAACAGATTCCTTCTTATCTGCCGCATCATTCCAAGAAACAACTCGTGTTCTTACAGATGCAGCGATCAAAGGAAAACGTGACGAGTTGCTCGGCCTGAAAGAAAATGTCATTATTGGTAAGCTTGTTCCAGCAGGTACAGGAATGCAACGTTACCGCAAAGCAGAACCAGTTGCAGCAATCGAAGAATCAGATGATGTTGTAACGGTTGAGTAATCGTTAAAAATAAATGCGGTACTTGCCAAATGGCGGGTACCGTATTATTTATCTAAAAAGATCGACTCTTGGTTTGTAAGAATATGATAAAAAAATATCAACTTTTATTGACATTGGTTTTATAAGGTGCTAATATAGCAAAGGTGCTCCTATTACCTGTTACTTTGGAGGATATGATCTATGTCTTATGAAAAAGTATTGCAGGCAGAAAATTTCATAGTAGGAACAAAGCAGACGGTAAAAGCGCTGAGGAACGGAAACGTAAAAGAAGTACTAGTAGCGACAGATGCTGATCCACATGTGACAGCAACGGTTGTTAGTACAGCTAAAGAAACAAACACCCCGGTAATCTACGCTGATTCTATGAAATCACTAGGGAAAGCTTGCGGCATTGAAGTTGCTGCATCTACCGTTGCGATAATCCATTAAAAACTGTTTTTGTAGTACATCTGCAAGGACTTTGTTTTTTGCTTCAAAATGAACCACCTGGATGTGTGGGCTTAAATGAAAAAGTGAAGGGAGGAAACATAAATGCCAACTATTAACCAATTGGTGCGCAAGCCTCGTAAGTCAAAAGAGGAAAAGTCAAAATCACCAGCGCTTAACAAAGGTTATAACAGCTTCAAAAAAGCACAAACTGATTTATCATCTCCACAAAAACGCGGTGTTTGTACTCGTGTAGGTACAATGACTCCGAAGAAACCGAACTCAGCGTTACGTAAATATGCTCGTGTACGTTTAACTAACGGCATCGAGGTAACTGCATACATTCCGGGTATCGGACACAACCTACAAGAGCACAGCGTAGTATTAATCCGCGGCGGACGTGTAAAGGATTTACCAGGGGTACGTTACCACATCGTTCGTGGAGCATTAGATACAGCTGGAGTTAACAACCGTATGCAAGGTCGTTCTAAATACGGTACAAAGAAACCTAAAGCAGCAAAGAAATAAAAACACAATTATAAGCTTCTTTGAAAGGAGGAAGAAATATGCCACGTAAAGGTCCTGTAGCAAAAAGAGACGTATTACCAGATCCAATTTATAATTCAAAGCTAATCACTCGTCTAATCAACAAAATGATGGTTGACGGTAAAAGAGGTAAGTCACAATCTATCCTTTACTCATCATTTGATATTATTCGTGAACGTACTGGCAAAGACCCAATCGAAGTATTCGATCAAGCTCTTAAGAACATCATGCCTGTTCTTGAAGTTAGAGCACGCCGTGTAGGTGGATCTAACTACCAAGTACCAGTAGAGGTGCGTCCAGAACGCCGAACTACTCTAGGTCTTCGTTGGTTAGTAAACTATTCACGTCTTCGTGGTGAAAAGACAATGGAAGAGCGTCTTGCTAACGAAATTCTTGATGCAGCTAACAACACTGGTGCATCAGTGAAGAAACGTGAAGATACACACAAAATGGCTGAAGCTAACAAAGCATTCGCTCATTATCGTTGGTAAAATCTATTTCATAATAAAAAAAACACTCAAACATGGAAGGAGAAATACCAAATGGCAAGAGAGTTCTCCTTAGAAAATACTCGCAATATCGGCATCATGGCTCACATCGATGCCGGTAAAACAACAACAACTGAGCGTGTACTCTACTATACTGGTCGTATTCATAAGATCGGTGAAACACATGAAGGTGCATCTCAGATGGATTGGATGGAGCAAGAACAAGAGCGTGGTATCACGATCACTTCCGCTGCAACAACTGCACAATGGAAAGGTCACCGCGTAAACATTATCGATACACCAGGACACGTAGACTTCACAGTTGAAGTTGAACGTTCTCTTCGTGTATTAGACGGTGCTGTAGCTGTTCTTGACGCACAGTCTGGTGTTGAACCACAGACAGAAACGGTTTGGCGCCAAGCAACAACTTATGGAGTTCCACGTGTAGTATTCGTTAACAAAATGGATAAACTAGGTGCGGACTTCCTTTACTCTTTAAAAACTCTTCATGATCGTCTACAAGCTAACGCTGTAGCAATCCAATTACCAATTGGAGCTGAAGACGAGTTTGATGGAATCATTGACCTCGTAGAAATGAAAGCTACTTTCTACGGCAATGACCTTGGAACTGAGATTGAAGAGCGCGAAATTCCAGCTGAATATATGGACTTAGCTGAAGAATACCGCGAAAAGTTAATTGAAGCAGTTGCTGAACTTGACGAAGAATTAATGGAGAAATACCTTGGTGGTGAAGAAATCACTACAGACGAGCTTAAAGCTGGTATCCGTAAAGGTACTGTTAATGTTGAGTTATACCCAGTTATCTGTGGTTCTGCTTTCAAAAACAAAGGTGTACAAAAAATGCTTGATGCAGTAATTGCTTACCTTCCATCACCATTAGATGTTCCTGCTATTAAAGGAACATTACCAGATAGTGATGAAGCTGTTGAACGTCATTCTGACGACAACGAGCCATTCTCTGCACTTGCGTTTAAAGTTATGACTGACCCTTATGTTGGTAAACTTACATTCTTCCGTGTATACTCTGGTACATTAAGCTCTGGCTCATATGTACAAAACTCTACAAAAGGTAAGCGCGAGCGTGTAGGACGTATCCTACAAATGCATGCGAACAGCCGTGAAGAGATTTCAATGGTATACGCTGGAGATATCGCTGCAGCAGTTGGTCTGAAGGATACTACAACTGGTGATACTCTATGTGACGAAAAGAATCTAGTTATTCTTGAATCTATGGAATTCCCAGAGCCGGTTATCCAGTTATCTATCGAGCCTAAATCTAAGGCTGACCAAGATAAGATGACTACTGCACTTCAAAAACTACAAGAAGAAGATCCAACATTCCGTGCGCATACTGATCAGGAAACTGGCCAGGTTATCATTGCGGGTATGGGTGAACTTCACTTAGATATTCTTGTAGACCGTATGCGTCGCGAATTTAAAGTAGAAGCTAATGTTGGTGCTCCTCAGGTTGCTTACCGTGAAACAATCCGTACTTCTGCATCTGTAGAAGGAAAGTTTGCTCGTCAATCTGGTGGACGCGGACAATTCGGACACGTTTGGATCGAGTTTTCTCCAAATGATGAAGGAAAAGGCTTCGAATTTGAAAATGGTATCGTTGGTGGTGTTGTTCCACGTGAATACATCCCTGCTGTTCAAGCTGGACTTGAAGATGCTCTTGATAGAGGACTTCTTGCAGGTTACCCAGTAGTAGATATCAAAGCAAGACTATTTGATGGATCATACCATGATGTCGACTCTTCAGAAATGGCGTTCAAAATCGCCGCTTCTATGGCACTTAAAAATGCAGCGTCAAAATGTAACCCTGTTATTTTAGAGCCAATGATGAGAGTTGAAGTTATCATCCCTGAAGAATACATGGGTGATATCATGGGTAACATCACTTCCCGTCGTGGACGTGTTGAAGGTATGGAAGCTCGTGGTAATGCACAAGTTGTCCGTGCTATGGTTCCGCTTTCTGAAATGTTTGGTTATGCGACAACTTTACGTTCAAGCACTCAAGGTCGCGGTGTATTCTCAATGCATTTTGACCACTATGAAGAGGTACCAAAATCAATTTCAGAAGAAATCATCAAGAAAAATAAAGGTGAATAATTGATTTTCACCTATCTTTAAAGTATAACTACTTATGTACGAAGCTGTAGGAAAAGGGATAACTTTTTCCTACTGCATCCATATACTTAACTTTTTTATATTAAAGGAGGATTTCCAAAATGGGAAAAGCTAAATTTGACCGTTCAAAACCACACGTTAATATCGGAACTATTGGTCACGTTGACCATGGTAAAACTACTTTAACAGCTGCTATCACAACTGTACTTGCAAAAGCAGGTGGCGGTGAAGCTAAAGGATACGATGCTATCGATAACGCTCCAGAAGAAAGAGAGCGTGGAATCACAATCAACACTTCTCACGTTGAGTATGAAACAGCTACTCGTCACTATGCACACGTTGACTGCCCAGGACATGCTGACTATGTTAAGAACATGATCACTGGTGCTGCTCAAATGGACGGTGGTATCTTAGTAGTATCTGCTGCTGATGGTCCAATGCCACAAACTCGTGAGCACATCCTTTTATCTCGTCAGGTAGGTGTACCTTACCTTGTTGTATTCATGAACAAGTGTGATATGGTAGACGACGAAGAGCTTCTTGAATTAGTAGAAATGGAAGTTCGTGACTTATTATCAGAATATGAATTCCCTGGTGATGATATTCCTGTAATCAAGGGTTCTGCTCTTAAAGCTCTTGAAGGAGAAGCAGATTGGGAAGAAAAAATCGTTGAATTAATGAACGCTGTTGATGAGTACATTCCAACTCCAACACGTGACACTGATAAGCCATTCATGATGCCAGTTGAGGATGTATTCTCAATCACTGGTCGTGGAACAGTTGCTACAGGTCGTGTTGAGCGTGGCCAAGTTAAAGTTGGTGACGTAATCGAAATCATCGGTCTTGCTGAAGAGCCAAAATCTACTACAGTAACTGGAGTAGAAATGTTCCGTAAGCTTCTTGATTATGCTGAAGCTGGAGACAATATTGGAGCACTTCTTCGTGGGGTAGCTCGTGAAGATATCCAACGTGGTCAAGTACTTGCTAAGCCAGGTTCAATCACACCACACACAAAGTTCAAAGCTGAAGTATACGTTTTATCAAAAGACGAAGGTGGACGTCATACTCCATTCTTCACTAACTACCGTCCTCAGTTCTACTTCCGTACAACTGACGTAACTGGTATTTGTAATCTTCCTGAAGGCGTAGAAATGGTTATGCCTGGTGATAACATTGAAATGAACGTTGAACTTATCGCTCCAATCGCTATCGAAGAAGGTACTAAGTTCTCTATCCGTGAGGGTGGACGTACTGTAGGCGCTGGCGTTGTTGCTACAATCGTTGAGTAATAACTAATAATATTTTAAGAAAGCAGATGGGTGACGACCCATCTGCTTTCTTTGTGTTTGGGGAATCAGTCCTCGCAATAGTTACAAGTAAGCCGAACTCTCATTTACTCTCACTAAAAAACTACTCTACAAACAAGTTTCTTCATTATATTAAACCAAACCCTCAACCTACAAAAATAAATCCGGCAACAATAAACTTCACCAAAAAATCAATAATCAAACCCTTTCCATAAATTGCAGTCTAATTTAATAGTTCGACTATTTCCCGCATACTTGAAAACCGCAACGCTTGCCTATATAATAGAAAAAGTGTGATTGATAAAGAAATGAAATTTTATATTGCATTTGCTTTATGATTCATTGTATAATAGACAATGTTGGTCTTTGACTGCGATGATGTGGAAGGTTGCTGACACACCCGGCCGCTTTGCCATGGCGAGTGTGTGGGAAATTTTCACGGAGAATGTCTATTTTAAAATAGGCGAAAAGGAGGGAAAATAATGGCAAAACAAAAGATTCGTATCCGTTTGAAAGCATATGATCACAGAATTCTTGATCAGTCTGCAGAAAAAATTGTAGAAACAGCAAAACGTTCTGGTGCAGCTGTATCAGGTCCGATACCTTTACCGACCGAGAAGTCTATCTACACAATTCTTCGTGCGGTGCATAAGTACAAGGACTCTCGTGAGCAGTTTGAGATGCGTACTCATAAGCGTCTAATTGACATTGTGAATCCAACACCACAAACTGTTGATTCTTTAATGCGTTTAGACTTACCATCTGGCGTAGATATCGAAATTAAACTTTAATTTTGAACTATTAAGATGTAAATTAAAAACTTTAAACAATGAAATAAAAGATGATAATTTATAGGAGGTGTGACTGTAATGACCAAAGGAATCTTAGGAAGAAAAATCGGTATGACTCAAGTGTTTGCTGAAAATGGTGATCTTATCCCAGTGACAGTTGTTGAAGCAGCTCCAAACGTTGTTCTTCAAAAGAAAGCTGTTGAAACTGACGGATATGTGTCTATACAATTAGGTTTTGATGATAAGCGCGAGAAGCTTTCAAACAAACCTGAAAAAGGACATGTCGCTAAGGCAAGTACTGCTCCTAAGCGCTTCGTACGTGAATTCCGCGGAGAAGGTTTAGCTGAGTTAGAGGTTGGTCAGGAAGTCAAAGTAGATGTATTCGCTGAAGGCGATATCGTAGATGTAACAGGAATCTCAAAGGGTAAAGGTTTCCAAGGCTCGATCAAGCGCCACGGACAATCTCGCGGACCAATGGCACACGGTTCTCGTTATCACCGTCGCCCAGGTTCAATGGGTCCTGTAGCTCCAAACCGTGTATTCAAAGGTAAAGCATTACCTGGACGTATGGGTGGAGAGCAAATCACTGTACAAAACCTTGAGATTGTAAAGGTTGACGTTGAACGTAACCTATTATTAATCAAAGGTAACGTACCAGGAGCTAGAAAAGCTCTATTAAAAATCAAAAGTGCGGTTAAAGCATAAATCATTAAGGCAGAAAGGAGGAAACAAGAATGCCAAAAGTAACATTGTTTAGCCAAGCTGGATCTCAAGTTGGTGAAATCGAACTTAATGATTCCATCTTTGGTATTGAGCCTAATAACCATGTGTTATTTGAAGCTGTTGTAGCTCAAAGAGCTTCTTTACGTCAAGGAACTCACAAAACAAAAATTCGTTCTGAAGTAGCTGGCGGTGGTCGTAAGCCATGGCGTCAAAAAGGAACAGGTCGTGCTCGTCAAGGTTCGATTCGTTCTCCACAATGGCGCGGAGGTGGTACTGTATTTGGTCCAGTTCCTCGTAGCTATAGCTATAAATTACCGAAAAAAGTTCGTCGCTTAGCGATTAAATCGGCATTATCTTCTAAAGTAGTAGAAGAAAACATTTTAGTATTAGAAAGCCTTGCTTTCGAAACTCCAAAAACAAAAGACTTCAAAGGTTTCCTAAATGGTCTTTCTGTTGATTCAAAAGCACTTATCGTTACAGCTGACCTAGATGAAAACGTAGCATTATCTGCTCGTAACATCCCTGGTGTAACTGTAGTAACTGCTAGCGGAATCAACGTATTGGATGTTTTAGGTCATGACAAGTTAATCATGACAAAAGCAGCGGTTGAAAAAGTAGAGGAGGTGCTTGCATAATGGATGCACGCGAAATCATTAAGCGCCCCGTTATCACTGAACGTTCAACTGATTTGATGACTGAGAAAAAATACACTTTCGAAGTTGATGTTAGAGCGAACAAAACTCAAGTTAAAGATGCTGTAGAAGAAATCTTCGGCGTTCAAGTTGAGAAAGTAAACGTTCAAAACTACAAAGGTAAATTTAAGCGTATGGGTAAATTCGGCGGTTACACAAACAAGCGTCGTAAAGCCATCGTTAAATTAACAGCAGACAGCAAAGAAATCGAATTCTTTGAGGTTTAATTCATTAAAACAAGAAGAGGAGGGAAAATAAATGGCGATTAAAAAGTACAAACCTACCTCTAACGGTCGTCGCGGTATGACAGTTTCTGATTTCGCAGAAATTACAACTGACAAGCCAGAAAAATCATTGCTTGCTCCTTTAAAAAGCAAGGGTGGCCGCAACAACCAAGGTAAGTTAACAGTTCGTCATCAAGGTGGCGGTCATAAACGTCAATATCGTATCATCGATTTTAAACGTAACAAAGATGGCATTCCAGGCCGCGTTGCTACAATCGAATACGATCCAAACCGTTCAGCAAACATTGCATTAATTAACTATGTTGATGGAGAAAAGCGTTACATCCTAGCTCCTAAGAATTTAGAAGTTGGCATGGAAGTAATGTCTGGACCTGAAGCAGATATTAAAGTAGGTAACGCTCTACCTTTAGCAAATATTCCTGTTGGTACAGTCGTACACAACATCGAATTAAAACCAGGTAAGGGTGGACAATTAGTACGTTCTGCAGGTACATCTGCACAAGTTCTTGGTAAAGAGGGCAAATACGTATTAGTTCGTTTAAACTCTGGTGAGGTTCGTATGATTCTTGCTACTTGTCGTGCAACAGTAGGTCAAGTAGGTAACGAGCAACATGAACTTATCAACATTGGTAAAGCAGGTCGTTCTCGTTGGTTAGGTAAGCGCCCAACTGTACGTGGATCTGTTATGAACCCTAACGATCACCCACACGGTGGTGGTGAAGGACGCGCGCCAATCGGACGTAAGTCACCAATGTCACCATGGGGTAAACCAACTCTTGGTGCGAAAACTCGTAAGAAAAACAATAAATCAGATAAATTTATTGTACGTCGTCGTAAAAAATAACGGGATTGGGCTACGGTTCAACATAAGAGCCGTAGGGCAATCGCGAAGGGAGGTTCAATCATGGGTCGCAGCTTAAAAAAAGGACCTTTTGTTGATGAACATTTAATAAACAAGATCGAAAAGCTTAATGAAACAGAAGGCAAGCAAGTGGTAAAAACTTGGTCACGCCGTTCTACGATCTTCCCACAATTCATCGGACACACAATCGCTGTTTATGATGGTCGTAAACATGTACCTGTATACGTCACTGAAGACATGGTCGGTCACAAGCTTGGAGAATTCGCTCCAACTCGTACTTACAAAGGTCATGCAAATGATGACAAGAAAACAAGACGTTAATGAGAGGAGGCATTCAGATGCAAGCAAAAGCTGTTGCAAGAACAGTCCGTATTGCGCCTCGTAAAGTTCGTTTAGTTATCGATTTAATTCGAGGAAAGCAAGTAGGTGAAGCGGTAGCGATTTTAAAACATACGCCAAAAGCTGCTTCTCCAGTCGTTGAAAAATTATTAAATTCTGCTATGGCAAACGCCGAACATAACTACGAAATGGACGTAAATAGCCTAGTGGTTGAAAAAATCTTCGTTGACGAGGGACCAACTTTGAAACGTTTCCGTCCACGCGCAATGGGTCGTGCAAGTGCAATCAACAAGCGTACTAGCCACATTACAATCGTACTAACAGAAAAGAAGGAGGGATAATCAGTGGGTCAAAAAGTAAATCCAGTCGGTTTGCGTATCGGAGTCATCCGTGATTGGGAGTCTAAGTGGTACGCAGGTAAAGACTATGCTGATCTTTTACACGAAGACCTAAAGGTTCGTGAGTATATCACTAAGCGTTTAAGTGATGCTTCTGTTTCTAAAGTAGAAATCGAGCGTGCTGCTAACCGCGTTAACATCACTATCCACACTGCTAAACCAGGAATGGTTATTGGTAAAGGTGGTACTGAGGTTGAAGCGTTACGTAAAGCTCTTAACTCACTTACTGGCAAGCGTGTACACATCAACATTCTTGAAATCAAAAAAGCTGATATCGATGCGAAATTAGTTGCGGAAAACATTGCTCGTCAATTAGAAAACCGCGTATCTTTCCGTCGTGCTCAAAAACAAGTTATTCAACGTGCAATGCGCGCTGGAGCTCAAGGTATCAAAACTATGGTATCTGGACGTCTTGGCGGAGCTGACATCGCTCGTTCTGAAAGCTATAGCGAAGGAACTGTTCCACTTCATACTCTTCGTGCTGATATCGATTATGCTACTGCTGAAGCAGATACAACTTACGGTAAATTAGGCGTAAAAGTATGGATCTATAAGGGAGAAGTCCTTCCAACTAAGAAGAAAACTGAGGAAGGAGGCAAATAATATGTTAGTGCCTAAACGCGTTAAATATCGTCGTCAACACCGTGGAAAAATGCGCGGTCAAGCGAAGGGCGGTACAGAAGTAACATTCGGTGAATTCGGTTTACAAGCGACTGAAAGCTCGTGGATTACAAACCGTCAAATTGAAGCTGCACGTATTGCGATGACTCGTTATATGAAACGTGGCGGTAAAGTTTGGATTAAAATTTTCCCGCATAAGCCTTACACAGCTAAGCCTCTTGAAGTCCGCATGGGTTCCGGTAAAGGTGCTCCAGAAGGATGGGTTGCAGTTGTTAAACCTGGGAAAGTAATGTTTGAAATCGCAGGTGTTTCTGAAGAGATCGCACGTGAAGCATTACGACTTGCATCACACAAACTTCCTGTAAAATGTAAGTTTGTAAAACGAGAAGAAATTGGTGGTGAATCAAATGAAAGCTAATGAAATTCGTGACCTTACCACTGCCGAAATAGAACAAAAAGTTAAATCATTAAAAGAAGAGCTTTTCAACCTGCGCTTTCAATTGGCGACTGGACAACTTGAAAATACAGCTCGTATCCGAGAAGTACGCAAAGCGATTGCTCGCATGAAGACTGTTATTCGTGAAAGAGAGATCGGCGTCAATAATCGATAATCTTTGAGAGGAGGTTCGCACAATGAGTGAACGCAACCAACGCAAAGTTTACACAGGACGCGTCGTTTCAGACAAGATGGATAAGACAGTCACTGTTCTTGTCGAAACTTACAAGAAGCATCCGTTATACGGTAAACGCGTTAAGTACTCTAAGAAGTACAAAGCTCACGATGAGCAGAACCAAGCAAAAATCGGCGACGTGGTACGTATTATGGAAACTCGTCCACTTTCCGCAACAAAACGCTTCCGTTTAGTAGAAGTAGTAGAAAAAGCTGTAATTATATAATGTTCGGAATTAGTTTTCATCCCGAAGGGAGGTTACACAAATGATTCAACAAGAAACACGTTTAAAAGTTGCTGATAACTCAGGTGCTCGTGAAGTACTTACAATTAAAGTTCTTGGTGGTTCAGGCCGCAAGACTGCTAATATTGGTGATGTTATCGTTTGTACAGTGAAACAAGCAACACCAGGAGGCGTTGTTAAAAAAGGCGACGTTGTAAAGGCTGTTATTGTTCGTACAAAGAGCGGAGCTCGCCGTACTGATGGTTCATACATTCGTTTCGATGAAAACGCATGTGTAATTATCCGTGACGACAAGAGCCCACGTGGTACTCGTATATTCGGACCAGTAGCTCGTGAACTCCGTGATAATAACTTTATGAAAATTGTATCATTAGCTCCAGAAGTACTATAATTTCAAAATTAATTGCCTTTAAGGAGGTGCGAACAGATGCATGTAAAAAAAGGTGATAAAGTAATGGTCATCTCTGGTAAGGACAAAGGCAAATCAGGTGTGATTTTAGCTGCTTACCCAAAACAAAGCCGTGTCTTAGTTGAAGGTGTAAACATCGTTAAAAAACACTCTAAGCCTAGCCAAGTGAATCCTAACGGTGGAATCATCAGCCAGGAGGCACCTATTCATGTATCAAACGTAATGCCAATCGATCCTAAGTCTGGCGAGCCAACTCGTGTAGGCTACAAAGTGGAAGATGGCAAAAAAGTACGTGTTGCAAAAAAATCCGGTGAAGTTCTAGATAAATAGTTCAAATGAAGAAGGGAGGTACAATGAATGAACCGCCTAAAAGAAAAGTATCAAAAAGAAGTAACTCCTGCTCTAATGAGCAAGTTTAATTATAAATCAGTTATGCAAGTGCCTAAGTTAGAAAAAATCGTTATCAACATGGGTGTTGGTGATGCAGTACAAAACGCAAAAGCATTAGATAACGCAGTTGAAGAGCTAGCTACAATTACTGGTCAAAAGCCAGTTGTAACGCGCGCTAAAAAATCAATCGCTGGTTTCCGTCTTCGTGAAGGTATGCCAATCGGTGCTAAAGTTACCCTTCGTGGTGAGCGTATGTACGAATTCTTCGATAAATTAGTTTCTGTATCTTTACCACGTGTACGTGACTTCCGCGGTATCTCTAAGAAGTCATTTGACGGTCGCGGTAACTACACATTAGGTGTAAAAGAACAGTTAATCTTCCCTGAAATTGATTATGATAAAGTAAGTAAGGTTCGTGGTATGGATATCGTTATCGTTACTACAGCTAATACTGATGAAGAAGCACGTGAACTCTTAACTCAATTTGGAATGCCATTCCAAAAGTAATCGCTAAAATAAGGGAGGCGAAAACGTGGCTAAAAAGTCAATGATTGCGAAGCAAAAGCGCACGGCGAAATTCAAGGTACAAGAATATACACGTTGCGAACGTTGTGGACGTCCACATTCTGTATACCGTAAATTTAAGCTCTGCCGTATTTGTTTCCGTGAATTAGCATACAAAGGACAAATTCCTGGTGTGAAAAAAGCTAGCTGGTAAACCCCATTTCTGGGAAGGAGGTAAAAAACAATGGTCATGACAGATCCAATTGCAGATTTGCTAACTCGCATCCGTAATGCGAATATGGTTCGTCACGAAAAATTAGAGGTTCCTGCTTCTAATCTTAAGAAAGAGATCGCTGAAATTTTAAAGCGTGAAGGTTTCATTCGTGATGTTGAATATATCGAGGATAACAAACAAGGTATCATTCGTATTTTCTTAAAATACGGTGCTAACAACGAACGTGTTATCACAGGTTTAAAACGTATCAGCAAGCCTGGTCTTCGTGTTTATGCAAAAACAAACGAAGTACCACGTGTACTAAACGGACTTGGTATCGCATTAGTATCTACTTCTCAAGGCGTTCTTACAGACAAAGAAGCTCGCGCTAAACAAGTTGGCGGAGAAGTATTAGCTTACGTTTGGTAATAGAGTTTCTTAAAGAATGGAGGTGCAATAAATGTCTCGTGTAGGTAAAAAACCAATTGAAATTCCAACAGGTGTTACCGTTACTATTAACGGCAGCGTCGTTACTGTAAAAGGTCCTAAAGGTGAATTGACTCGTTCATTCAACTCAGATATGGAAATTGTCGTTTCAGAGAACGTAATTAACGTAGTTCGTCCTTCTGATTCTAAAGAACACCGTACTATTCACGGTACAACTCGTGCGCTACTTGCAAACATGGTTGAAGGTGTTTCTAAAGGATTTGAAAGAAACTTAGAACTTATCGGTGTCGGTTACCGTGCTCAAAAACAAGGGAAGAAACTTGTTTTGAACGTTGGTTACTCTCATCCTGTTGAAATCGAGCCTGAAGAAGGTATTGAAATTGAAGTTCCTTCTAACACAAAGGTTACTGTAAAGGGTATCAGCAAGGAACGCGTTGGCGCATTAGCTGCTAACATCCGTGATGTACGTCCACCAGAACCTTACAAAGGTAAAGGAATTCGTTACGAAGGCGAATATGTTCGTCGTAAAGAAGGTAAAACAGGTAAGTAATGGCAGCACTAGGTAAACGAAAGGAGTGACCTAAATGATTACGAAGGCTGATAAAAATGCAACCCGTAAGAAAAGACACGCACGTGTGCGTTCTAAACTTTCTGGTACTGCAGCTCGTCCTCGTTTAAATGTGTTCCGTTCTAGCAAACACATTTATGCGCAACTCATTGACGATGTAAATGGAGTTACTTTAGTAAGTGCTTCTACTTTAGATAAAGAAGTTAGTCTTGAATCTACTGGAAACGTTGATGCAGCAGTTAAGGTCGGCGAATTAGTTGCAAAGCGCGCAGTAGAAAAAGGCATCAAAGCTGTTGTTTTTGACCGTGGTGGGTATTTATATCATGGACGTGTAAAAGCACTAGCTGATGCAGCTCGTGAAAATGGATTGGAATTTTAAGAGACAAAGGAGGGACATAATAGATGCGTCGTATTGATCCAAACAAACTTGAACTTGAAGAACGCGTAGTTACAGTTAATCGTGTAGCGAAGGTTGTAAAAGGTGGACGTCGTTTTCGTTTCTCTGCTCTTGTAGTAGTTGGAGACAAGAACGGTCACGTTGGTTTCGGTACTGGTAAAGCTCAAGAAGTACCAGATGCTATCCGTAAAGCAATCGAAGATGCGAAGAAAAACTTAATCGAAGTACCGATGGTAGGAACAACTCTTCCTCACCAAGTTATCGGACACTTTGGTGCTGGTGAAATTCTTCTTAAGCCAGCTTCTGAAGGTACAGGAGTTATCGCTGGAGGACCAGTTCGTGCGGTTCTAGAATTAGCTGGTGTTGGCGATATCCTTTCTAAATCTTTAGGAACAAACACACCAATTAATATGGTTCGTGCTACTATAGACGGATTAACACAATTAAAACGTGCTGAAGACGTAGCTAAATTACGTGGTAAGTCAGTAGAAGAACTGTTAGGATAAGGAGGGAAATCAAATGGCTAACAAATTAGAAATTACCCTCACTCGCAGTGTTATTGGTCGCCCACAGGATCAAAAGGAAACTGTTAAAGCATTGGGCCTACGCAAAATGCACCAAACAGTTGAGAAAAATGATAATCCTGCAATCCGTGGTATGATTAACAAAGTTGCTCACTTAGTAACAGTGAAAGAAATATAATTCAATTCTTCTTAAACAAGGAGGTGCCAATATGAAACTTCATGAATTAAAACCTGCAGAAGGATCTCGTCACGAACGCAAACGTAAAGGACGCGGTATCGGGTCTGGTAATGGTAAGACTGCTGGTAAAGGTCATAAAGGTCAAAATGCTCGTTCAGGCGGTGGCGTACGTCCAGGATTTGAGGGTGGTCAAACACCTTTATTCCGTCGTTTACCAAAACGTGGATTTACGAACATCAACCGTAAAGAGTATGCGATCATTAACCTTGATGCTTTAAATCGTTTCGAAGACGGTACAATCGTGTCTCCAGAACTTCTTATCGAAACAGGGATTGTAAGCAAAGAGAAAGCAGGAATCAAAGTTCTTGCTAACGGCAAGTTAGAGAAAAAGCTTACAATTAAAGCTCATAAATTCTCCTCTGCTGCGAAGGAAGCGATTGAAGCTGCCGGCGGTAATGTAGAGGTGATTTAATGTTTCAGACAATCTCCAATTTTATGCGCGTGGGTGATATAAGACGAAAAATCATATTCACCCTTTTAATGTTGATTGTATTCCGTATCGGTACGTTTATTCCTGTTCCAGGAGTAGATGCAGAAGTGTTAAAGGCTCAAGATGAACTAAGTGTATTTGGGGTACTGAATACATTTGGCGGTGGTGCATTACTAAACTTCTCTATTTTAGCAATGGGTATTATGCCTTACATTACAGCATCCATCATCATTCAGTTGTTACAAATGGATGTTGTACCGAAGTTTTCGGAATGGTCAAAGCAAGGGGAGGTTGGGCGTCGTAAATTAGCTCAATTTACACGCTATTTCACCATCGTTTTAGGTTTTATACAGGCTTTAGGGATGTCGTATGGTTTCAATAACTTAGCCGGCGGAATGTTAATTAACAACCCTGGTATCGGAAGCTACTTACTCATTGCTACAGTGTTAACTGGAGGAACTGCGTTTTTAATGTGGCTTGGCGAACAAATTACGTCCAAAGGTGTCGGTAACGGAATCTCGATTATCATCTTCGCAGGTATCGTTGCTGGAATCCCATCAACACTAAACCAAATATATGCTCAACAATTTGAAAACGCAGGAGATGCGCTATTCATCCGTATTGTGACAATGCTTCTTCTCTTAGTGGCAGTTGTCGCCATTGTTGTTGGAGTTATTTTCGTTAACCAAGCGTTACGTAAAATTCCAATTCAATATGCAAAACGTATGGTAGCAGGGCGTATGCCTACTGGTCAGTCCACACATTTACCGTTAAAAGTGAATGCTGCTGGAGTTATCCCAGTAATCTTTGCCATTTCGTTTATCGTAACACCTACCACCATCGCTCAATTTTTTGAACAAAACAATGTTACATTGTGGATTCAAAGAATATTTGATTATACTGAGCCGATTGGAATGGTAATCTATAGCGCACTAATTATTGCGTTTACTTATTTCTATGCCTTTATTCAAGTTAATCCTGAACAGGTTGCAGAGAACTTGAAAAAACAAGGCGGTTATATTCCAGGTATACGTCCAGGGAAGAGTACACAGGAATATTTAACTCGTGTCTTATATCGTTTAACATTTGTTGGTGCGATTTTCTTAGCAGCAATTGCTATTTTACCGGTATTTTTCGTGAATTTTGCTGGTTTGCCACAATCTGCACAAATCGGTGGAACAAGTTTGCTAATCGTTATCGGGGTTGCACTTGAAACGATGAAACAGCTTGAAGCTCAGCTTGTTAAACGTCACTATAAAGGTTTTATTAAATAATTCGGTTGTGGGGACAACTGGTTCCCATACCGTTTTAGCCTAAGGAGGAATTCACGTGAATTTAGTATTAATGGGTCTTCCGGGTGCCGGTAAAGGTACACAAGCCGAGAAAATCGTCGAAAAATACGGCATTCCTCATATTTCAACAGGCGACATGTTTCGTGCAGCAATGAAAGAAGGTACGGAATTAGGCTTAAAAGCAAAATCTTTCATGGATCAAGGAGCACTTGTTCCAGATGAAGTGACAATCGGAATTGTAAGAGAACGATTAAGCAAAGAAGATTGTCAAAATGGATTCTTGCTGGATGGTTTTCCAAGAACAGTCCCTCAAGCGGAAGCTCTTGAATCCATTCTTGCCGAGTTAGGAAAAAAGATTGATTTTGTTCTTAATATTGATGTCGATCAAGCCATTTTAATGGAGCGATTAACAGGACGTCGCATTTGTAAAAATTGCGGTGCCACTTATCACTTAGTGTTCAATCCTCCTGCCGTAGTGGGTGTATGTAATCGTTGTGGTGGAGAGCTATACCAACGTGCGGATGATAATGCTGAGACGGTAAATAATCGTCTTCAGGTGAACATCGAACAGGCTAAACCATTACTTGATTTCTACGAAACAAAAGGGTACTTGAGAAATATTGATGGTCAGCAGGATATTAACAAAGTGTTTGTTGATATAGATAATCTTCTCGGGGGCTTAAATGCATGATTATATGTAAAACCCCTAGGGAAATTGAAATCATGCGTGAAGCTGGTCGGATTGTAGCGCTGACACATCAGGAATTGAAAAAACATATAGCTCCTGGGATTACCACAAAAGAGTTGGACGAAATTGCAGAAGCATTTATTCGTTCTCATAACGCTAAACCTTCATTTAAAGGGTATAATGGTTTCTCTGGCAGCATTTGTGCATCTGTGAATGAAGAACTTGTTCATGGAATTCCTGGTAAGCGTGTCTTACAAGAAGGCGACATTATTAGCATTGATATAGGTGCGAAATATGAAGGCTATCATGGTGATTCGGCGTGGACTTACCCTGTCGGAAAAATTGACGAAGTATCTGAACGTCTTTTAGATGTGACAGAACAATCTTTGTACATTGGTCTTAAGGAAGCTGGTCCAGGTGCACGTCTATCGAACATCTCCAATAGCGTTCAAACGTATGTAGAATCCAATGGTTTTTCTATCGTGCGTGAGTATGTTGGACATGGAATAGGGCAAGACTTACATGAGGACCCACAAATCCCTCATTATGGTCCACCTAATAAAGGTCCATTGTTAAAACCGGGAATGGTGCTTTGTGTAGAACCGATGGTAAATGTGGGAAGTCGTTATGTTAAAACTTTGGCTGATAATTGGACGGTAGTAACAACCGATGGCAAAATGTGTGCCCATTTTGAGCATACCATTGCAATTACGGAAACCGGTTATGACATTTTAACGATTGTCTAATTAGGTGATCCGATGGTCGACTATCCTAGTACGTTACAATTAGGTCAAATAGTCTTAATTTCACACGGGCGAGATGCAGGACAATATGCTATAATAGTAAGGTTGTTAGATGAACGCTTTGTTTTAGTGGCGGACGGCGATAAAAAGAAGTTTGACCGACCGAAGAAGAAGAATCTATTACACCTCGAGCTTATTGATTATGTATCACCAGAAGTTCAAAGAAGTTTATTAGAAACCGGTCGCGTTACGAACGGAAAACTACGATATGCATTGAAAAAGTTTGAATCCAGTTTAAGGTAGGATATTTTCACAGGGTGAAAAATCCTAGAAGGGAGACTAAGTTCGATGGCGAAAGATGATGTTATTGAAATTGAAGGTACAGTACTTGAAACTTTGCCGAATGCAATGTTTAAGGTAGAATTAGAAAATGGTCATACAGTGTTAGCTCATGTTTCTGGTAAGATTCGCATGCACTTTATTCGTATTTTACCAGGGGACAAAGTAACTGTTGAGCTATCCCCATATGATTTAACACGCGGCAGAATTACGTACCGCTTTAAATAAGTGAAGCTCTTTTCTCAATAAATCTATTGCACTCCGTACTATCAAGGAGGTTAGGATAATGAAAGTTAGACCATCTGTTAAGCCGATCTGCGAGAAATGTAAAGTTATCCGCAGACGCGGTAAAGTTATGGTTATATGTGAAAACCCTAAGCATAAACAAAAACAAGGTTAATATTAAGGAGGTGCGCATACAATGGCACGTATTGCTGGTGTAGACGTCCCACGTGAAAAGCGTGTAGTGATTTCTCTAACATACATTTTTGGTATTGGTAAAAGTACAGCACAAAAGGTTTTAGCTGAAGCAGGTGTTTCTGAAAACACTCGTGTTCGTGATTTAACTGAAGATGAATTAAATAAAATCCGTGACATCATTGACAAGCTAAAGGTTGAAGGTGACCTTCGTCGTGAAGTATCTTTAAACATTAAGCGTCTAATGGAAATCGGAAGCTACCGTGGTCTTCGTCATCGTCGTGGTTTACCTGTTCGTGGTCAAAATACGAAGAACAATGCTCGTACACGTAAAGGCCCACGTAAAACTGTAGCTAACAAGAAGAAATAATCGGTAAAGGAGGTACTTGAAATGGCTCGTAAAACAAATACACGTAAACGTCGTGTTAAAAAGAATATTGAACAAGGTGTTGCACACATTCGTTCTACTTTTAATAACACTATCGTAACAATTACTGACGTTCATGGAAATGCAATTGCATGGTCAAGTGCTGGTGCATTAGGATTTAGAGGTTCTCGTAAATCTACTCCTTTCGCAGCACAAATGGCAGCTGAAACAGCAGCTAAATCTTCTATGGAACATGGAATGAAAACTCTTGAGGTAACGGTTAAAGGTCCTGGTGCAGGTCGTGAAGCAGCTATTCGTGCTCTTCAAGCTGCAGGTCTTGAAGTTACAGCAATCAGAGACGTAACTCCAGTTCCACATAACGGTTGCCGTCCACCTAAGCGTCGTCGTGTGTAATTTTTCTGTATAGAATTTAAATCCCTGTCTATAATGGGATATGATACTAAATTTTTTGTAAATAAAAATACAGAATCATTCATCCAGTTGTTGTGCACAATCGGGAACGTATACAGGGGGAATTTCAGTTAGGATTCTTAACTGAGATTTCGACGTTTTGAAGGAGGGTAATTTGATGATCGAAATAGAAAAACCAAAAATCGAAACGGTTGAGATCAGCGATGATGCAAAGTACGGGAAGTTCGTCGTAGAACCGCTTGAGCGTGGATATGGTACTACTTTGGGTAACTCCTTACGTCGTATCCTATTATCGTCACTCCCAGGTGCCGCTGTCACATCGATTCAAGCTGATGGGGTACTTCACGAGTTTCAAACAATTGAAGGCGTCGTTGAAGATGTTACATCTGTCATTTTAAACATTAAGAAACTTGCACTTAAAATCTACTCTGATGAAGAGAAGACGCTTGAGATTGATGTACAAGGTGAAGGTGTTGTTACAGCAGCCGACATTACTCATGATAGTGATGTTGAGATTTTGAACCCCGATCTTCACATTGCGACCCTAGGTACTAATGGTAATTTGCGTATGCGATTAACGGCCAAAAGGGGTCGAGGTTATACACCTGCTGATCAAAACAAGAGAGAAGATCAACCGATCGGTGTTATTCCAATCGATTCTATCTTTACTCCGGTTTCACGTGTGGCATTCCAAGTGGAAAATACGCGTGTCGGCCAATTAACCAACTATGACAAGTTAACTCTTGATGTTTGGACAGATGGAAGTACTGGTCCTCAAGATGCGGTTGCATTAGGAGCTAAGATCTTTACGGAACATTTGAATATCTTCGTTGGATTAACGGATGAAGCACAAAATGCTGAAATCATGGTTGAAAAAGAAGAAGATCAAAAAGAAAAAGTTTTAGAGATGACGATTGAAGAACTTGATTTATCAGTTCGTTCATATAACTGCTTAAAGCGTGCTGGCATTAACACTGTTCAGGAATTAGCAAATAAGACTGAAGAAGATATGATGAAGGTACGTAATTTAGGACGTAAATCTCTTGAAGAGGTAAAACATAAATTAGAGGAGCTTGGATTAGGCTTACGCAAAGATGACTGATAAGTGCCTTTCGTGTAAGACAAACCCATTGCTTTAGGACTTCAACAAAGGAGGGAAACTTTCATGGGATACAGAAAGTTAGGACGCACAAGCGCTCAGCGTAAAGCAATGTTACGTGACTTAGCTACAGATCTTATCATCAATGAGCGTATTGAAACAACTGAAGCTCGTGCGAAAGAACTTCGTTCAGTTGTGGAAAAAATGATTACACTTGGAAAACGTGGAGATCTTCATGCTCGCCGTCAAGCTGCTGCTTTCGTTCGTAACGAAGTTGCAAATGCTGAAGAAAACCAAGATGCAGTACAAAAATTATTCTCTGATATCGCTACTCGTTACCAAGAACGCCAAGGTGGATACACTCGTATCATGAAGCTTGGACCACGTCGTGGAGACGGAGCTCCAATGGTAATTATCGAATTAGTGTAATATCACTTTCAAGACAGACCAAGGGGGCATAGGACAGTTTGAACAAACTTGTTTCTTGCCCTTTTTCTGTAAAGCAAGATTGAACTAAGCCATTATTCGAGTGTTACGATGGGCATGTACCTTTTGGGTCTTTATTTTATGCTAATTCTTTTGTTTTATGAGGGAGGATTATGCCATACATGTCACGTCTAGCTCACGCACCTCTTTGAAAAGGGTTTTTAAAGAGGTGCAGGCTTTATTTATGAAATAAGAGCCAATGGAAGACATTTGCTTTGAAAGAATATTGAACTTATTTTCTATTTTTAAGTCATGTCTTCATACCACAAAGGCTCGCCAAATGGCGGGTTTCTTTTTTTGCCTCCTTTTTATGTCCTCAGTAGTACCAATCCTTCTTTAAAAAGGTTTTTTTTGCAGACATAGTTGCTTTTGAATTATATATTGCCAAAATAAAGCACTGATATATATTGCTTAAATAAGCAAGGAAGAGCGAAAAGTGCCGTTGAAACTTAATGTGTGCTTATGAAACTTGTTGGAGGTGTAAGTGTCGGCTTCTGGACATTTACGAAAAAAACAACAATCATTACGAAAACTGTGTTAAAAATGGTATAGTAGATTTCGTTAAGAGTTTAGGAAAGAATAGAGCAGTGAAGCAGAGCTGAGAGGAGGAATATCATGAAAAAACCATTAGTTTCAATCGAACATGTACACTTTAAATACGATGGACAAGAGGAATATGCCCTTAAGGACGTATCCTTTCAAATATATGATGGTGAATGGCTAGCGATTGTTGGACATAACGGTTCAGGAAAATCGACTCTAGCTAAGCTATTAAATGGTCTTCAATATCCGGAAAAAGGAAGGATCCAAATTGGAGATTTGGAATTGACGGAAGAAACGGTTTGGGATACGAGAAAATCGGTTGGGATGGTTTTTCAAAATCCTGATAATCAATTTGTAGGTACCACCGTTCAAGATGATGTCGCCTTTGGGTTAGAGAATAACGGAATTCCACGAGAGGTAATGGTGGAACGAGTACAAAGTTCTTTAAAACAGGTACAGATGGAATCTTTCCTTCAGCAAGAGCCTCATCAGTTGTCAGGTGGCCAAAAGCAACGGGTTGCTATTGCTAGTGTGATTGCCTTGCGTCCAAAAATTATTGTATTGGATGAAGCAACTTCCATGCTAGATCCACGGGGAAGGGAAGAAGTTTTAAATGTTATTAGAGAACTGAAGGAAGATCATGATATGACGGTAATCTCCATTACCCATGATTTAGAAGAAGCAGCAAAGGCGGATCGGATGATTGTTTTAAATCGCGGTCAATTATACCGTGAAGGCACGCCTGAAGAGATTTTTCAAATGGATGAGGAATTGGTTAAGCTGGGTTTAGATATTCCTTTTCCAGTGAAAATGAGCAAAATGTTAAGGGAAAAAGGTATTCCAGTTAGCAAAAGTTATTTATCAGAGGAAGCGTTGGTGGCACAGTTATGGACATCTCACTCCAGCAAGTAGAATATCGTTATCAAGCAAACTCTCCCTTTGAACGTCTGGCGATAGAGAATGTCTCCATTGACATTCCTTCAGGGACTTATCTCGCGATTATTGGCCATACTGGTTCAGGGAAATCGACCATTCTCCAGCATTTAAATGCGATTTTAAAGCCTACAAAAGGAAAGGTTATTCTTGGTGAGCGAGAAGTCACGAATGCAAAAAAGCAAAAGAATTTGAAGGAAATTCGTAAGAGAGTCGGGATCGTCTTTCAATTTCCAGAGCACCAATTATTTGAAGAAACGGTGGAAAAGGATATATGCTTTGGTCCAATGAATTTTGGCGTCTCAGAAGAAGTAGCAAAGGCCCGAGCAAAAGAAGCCATTAAACAGGTAGGGCTTTCCGAAGATATTCTGCAGAAGTCCCCATTTGACCTCTCTGGTGGGCAAATGAGACGTGTGGCAATCGCTGGAGTATTAGCAATGGAACCAGAAGTAATCGTCTTAGATGAGCCAACAGCAGGCTTGGATCCACGAGGACGAAAGGAAATTATGGAGATGTTTCACCAGCTTCATAAAGAGCGAAATCTTTCAACCGTTCTTGTGACCCATAGTATGGAGGATGCGTCCCTTTACGCGGATCAAATTGTGATCATGCATCATGGTCAAGTATATAAAAAGGGCACGCCACAAGAGATTTTTCATTCTCCGGAAGGCTTACTTGAGCTGGGGTTAGACGTGCCTGAGGTTGTTCGTTTCCAGCAAAAAGTGGAGAAAGCTTTTCAGACAAAGCTAGGCAAAACATGCTTAACAATAGAAGAGCTGACAGGAGAAATTGAAAAGCTTTTTAAAGGGGGAGAACGACAATGATGGATAAAATGATTTTTGGCCGTTATATCCCGGCTGATTCCCCTTTACACCGAATGGACCCAAGGTCAAAATTAATACTCATCTTTGCTTTTGTGTGTGTGGTATTTATCGCGAATAATGTGATTACTTATGGGATGTTGGTGGTCTATACGTTCTTTATGGTCTTATCTTCTAAAGTGCCCATTCGGTTTTTGATAAGTGGATTAAGACTGGTGTTATGGCTTGTCCTATTTACCCTTATTCTTCATCTCTTTTTTACAAAGGAAGGGGAGATCATTTTTCAATGGGGATGGGTCACGATTTATGAAGAGGGCTTAAAAAAAGGGATATTCATTTCGATGAGATTCTTTTTGCTCATCTTAATGACTTCATTGTTAACTTTAACGACTACACCGATTGAAATTACAGACGGAATTGAGATATTACTAGACCCGTTGAAAAAAATTAAGTTTCCTGTTCATGAGCTAGCGCTTATGATGTCCATTTCCTTGCGATTTATTCCTACATTGATGCAGGAGACAGACAAAATCATGAAGGCACAGACAGCACGTGGCGTAGAATTTTCAGGAGGACCAGTGAAGGAACGGGTAAAAGCAATTATCCCACTATTAATACCGTTATTTATTGGTTCCTTTAAAAGAGCGGAAGAATTGGCGATTGCGATGGAAGCAAGAGGCTATCGAGGTGGCGAAGGACGAACAAAGTATCGTCAGCTCAGCTGGGGATTCGTTGACACGTTCATGCTAGTATTGTTGGCGGTTCTAGCGGGAGCGTTATTCTTTTTCAGGTCTTAAAGATAGGAGGAAAGTATGCAGAGGTTAAAATGTAAGATTACCTATGATGGTTCATCATTTTCCGGTTATCAAACCCAACCGAATAAACGTACCGTTCAAGGAGAGCTAGAGCAGGCATTACAGAAGCTTCATAAAGGGCAAGAAGTGAAGGTGTATGCTTCAGGTCGTACAGATGCTGGCGTGCATGCTAGAGGGCAAATCATTCATTTTGACACTCCGCTTACGATTCCTGAGGAAAAATGGAGTGTCGCTCTGCAGACGCTTCTCCCAGAGGATATTGCGATTCTCGCTGTGATGAAGGTGGATTCTACTTTCCACGCTCGTTTTGATGTAACGGCAAAAGAATATCGTTATGTTGTCCATACTGAACAAGCTCGCGATCCTTTTCGTCGTCATTTTGCTTATCATTATCCCTATCCTGTTGATGTAACGGCCATTAGGTCAGCAAGTCAGCATTTGATCGGAGTCCATGATTTTACGAGCTTTTGCTCGGCTAAAACAGAGGTCGAAGATCGGGTAAGAGAAATTTTTGAAATCGAAGTGATAGTAGATGAGGGAACTCTCGTTTTTCGCTTTGTTGGGAATGGTTTCCTCTATAATATGGTTAGAATATTGGTAGGGACCTTGCTACAGGTCGGTTCAGGAAAAATCGAAGCCACTGAAATTCCTGATATTTTGGCAAAGAAAGACCGAATTTTTGCAGGTAAGACCGCACCACCACACGGCTTGTATTTGTGGAAAGTGATGTATGAATAATATTAAAACAACTTGCCCTGGTGTCAAATAATTTCTTGACATATAGGGTGCATTGTTTTATCATAATATGGTATGTATTTTAATCCCACGATAAGCCCCGGAACTTATTGTGATAAAGAATATACGAAGATGAAAATGAATATTTGAAATGAACAATTTTAGGAGGGTAACTCATGCGTACAACGTTTATGGCTAACGCTAACAATATCGAACGTAAATGGTACGTAGTTGATGCTGCAGGAATGACTTTAGGTCGTCTTACTTCTGAAGTAGCGTCTATTCTACGTGGTAAACATAAACCAACTTTCACACCACATGTTGACACTGGTGATCATGTAATTATTATTAACGCTTCTCAAATCCACTTAACTGGTAAGAAGCTAACTGACAAAATCTACTATCGTCATTCCATGCACCCAGGTGGATTAAAGACGAGAACAGCGCTTGAAATGCGTACAAACTACCCTGAAAGAATGCTTGAGCTTGCTATCAAAGGTATGCTTCCAAAGAATTCTTTAGGACGTCAAATGTTCAAGAAATTACACGTTTATGCTGGAGCAGAGCATCCACATGAAGCACAAAAACCTGAAGTTTACGAACTTCGTGGGTAATTAAGGGAGGATTTATAAATGGCACAGGTTCAATATATTGGTACTGGTCGTCGTAAGAGCTCCGTTGCACGAGTTCGTTTAGTTCCAGGCAACGGCAAAATTACAGTAAACGATCGTGACATTACAGATTACATTCCATTCGAAGCACTACGTGAAGTAGTTAAGCAACCATTAAACGCTACTGAAACTCTTGGTAGCTATGATGTTTTTGTTAACGTTAAAGGTGGCGGCTACACTGGTCAAGCTGGCGCAATCCGTCATGGTATCGCTCGTGCGTTACTTCAAGCTGACCCAGAATTCCGTCCAACTCTTAAGCGTGCTGGACTATTAACTCGTGACGCTCGTATGAAAGAACGTAAAAAATACGGTCTTAAAGGCGCTCGTCGTGCACCTCAGTTCTCAAAGCGTTAATTTTTCGCTTATCAAAGGCTCTTTCCACATTTGTGGGGAGGGTTTTTTTGTCTTCGGGGAAAAAATTTGACTTCATCTCCAAACAGGAATATTATCTAATAGTGTTAGATAAGTGAGAGGGGAGAGATTATGACCTACAAAGAGCTAGCAAATGAACTGTTTGATACGATGAAGAAAATCATTCATAAACCCTTTCAGAAAAAAGTAGAGGATATCACGCAAGGGGAAAGAAGAATTTTAGGGTTTCTTACACTTGAAGGAGATGGGCTAACAGCAGGTGAGCTCAGTGAAAAACTTCATTTTAGCACCCCTCGTATTGCTTCTGTTTTAAAAAGTTTAGAGAAAAAAGGATATATTATGCGTGATCGAGATCCAAAAGATAAACGATTTGTTGTCGTTCATATTACGGAAACAGGGAAAAGCTTTGTATTAGAAGAGCATGAGAAGGCGATGAGGATGCTTGAAGAAATTCTTAAAAACCTTGGGGAAAAGGATACAAAAGAATTAATTAGAATCATGTCTCGCATTGTCGAAATTACAAACAAGAGTGAAAAAGGGGATTAAATAAATCATGGTGAAAATCTTAAAATACCTTGAGAAAAAAGATTGGCTTCTCATATTAGGCTGTTTGGTATTCATCGTAACCCAGGTTTGGCTGGATTTAAAGCTACCTGATTATCTGTATGAAATTACGATACTTGTACAAACAGAAGGAAGTCAGATGAGTGACATTCTGCTCCAAGGGGGCTATATGCTTTTATGTGCTGTAGGGAGTATGGCAGCAGCGATTGTTGTTGGTTACTTTGCAGCAAAAGTGGCAGCTGGATTTGCGGTTCGCCTGCGTGGAAAGGTTTTTGAAAAGACGATGTCCTTTTCTATGGAAGAGATTAATGGTTTCTCAACGGCCAGTTTGATTACTCGTTCTACGAATGATATTACACAGATTCAATTATTAATCGCCATGGGGCTTCAGGCAATTGTGAAGGCGCCTATTTTGGCAGTTTGGGCGATTGCAAAAATTATGGGGAAGAGCTGGCAATGGACGGCTGCAACCGGGTTTGCGGTAGTATTCTTGATTTTATTACTATCGATGGTGATTTTTATTGCGATGCCGAAATTTAAGATTATTCAAGGTCTCACCGATAACTTGAATCGCGTAACTCGAGAAAACTTAACGGGAATACGAGTTGTGCGCGCGTATAATGCAGAGGATTATCAAGAAGCGAAATTTGATAAAGCAAACGAGGACCTAACGAAAACGAATCTGTTCGTCACTCGATTGATGGCCCTTATGCAGCCGAGCATGGGATTAATTATGTCGGGAATCAGCTTATCCATTTATTGGATTGGAGCTTATCTCATTTACAACGCCGCAATGGTTGATCGATTACCGTTATTCTCTGACATGGTTGTTTTCTCTTCATATGCGATGCAAGTGATTATGGCATTTATGCTTCTATCCATTGTGTTCTTTATGCTTCCAAGAGCATCCGTATCGGCAAAGCGGATCAATGAAGTATTGGATACAAAGGCAAATATTGTTGATGGGCACCTTACTGAGGGGAAAGAAGGACAAGTAGGAGAAGTGGAGTTCAAAAATGTTAGCTTCAAATATCCTGATGCTGCCGATTATATTTTGCAAAACATTAGCTTTAAGGCAAGTAGTGGGGAAACGGTCGCTTTTATTGGATCTACGGGGAGCGGGAAGAGTACATTAATCAATCTTATTCCACGATTCTATGATGCCACCGAAGGGGAAGTATTGGTTAATGGGGTAAATGTCAAAGACTACACTCAAGAGGCGTTGCATAATAAGCTTGGCTATGTGTCCCAAAAAGCAGTGTTATTTAGCGGAACTGTATCCTCCAATGTTTCATATGGAGACAATGGACAAAATGCTTCAGATGAGGAAATCGTGAAGAAAGCCATTGAAATTGCTCAAGGTAAGGAATTTGTGGAAAAAATGGAAGGTCAATATGAGGGAAGTGTCGCCCAAGGAGGTACAAATATTTCCGGAGGGCAAAAGCAGAGGCTTTCGATTGCACGAGCGATTGCAAGAAGGCCAGAAATCTATCTATTTGATGATTCATTTTCTGCTCTAGATTACAAGACAGACCGGGTGTTACGCTCTGCTCTCAAAAAAGAAATCGAAAATACGACTACCTTAATTGTTGCTCAGCGGATTGGAACGATTATCGACGCTGATCGGATTATAGTACTGGATCAAGGGAAAGTGGCAGGAATAGGTACACATGAAGAATTAATGAAAAGTTGCAGTGTATATCAAGAAATTGCTTATTCTCAACTAACGAAGGAGGAGCTTGAAGTTGGCTAATAAAGATATGGCAAATGACCAAAAGATGGCTCCTGAGGAGACACAAATAAAAGCAAGCAAGGAAGATCATCCAGGACCTCCGCGTGGCCCAATGGGTGTCCCAGGGGCAAAGCCTAAAAATGTAAAAAAAGCGATGAAACAGTTAATTGGCTACTGTAGGAAGTATTTGGCCTTCATCATTATAGCCTTAGTTCTTGGGATGGCAGGAGCAATCTTTAATATTGTAGGACCAGAGATCCTTAGTCAGATGACTGATTTAATTGGTGAAGGATTAATGGCAGAGATCGACCTTGATGCTATTATCCGCTTAGCTGTGATTTTGGCTATCTTGTATGGTTTAGGATTTATCTTTAACTATGTTCAAGGTTTTATCATGGCGACCATTACCCAAAGAGTAACGAAACGATTGAGAACGGATATTTCTACGAAAATCAATCGCATGCCTTTAAAATATTTTGATAAAACGAGCTATGGGGATATTCTTAGTCGTGTCACGAACGATATTGATTTAATTGCACAAACGATGAATCAAAGCTTAGGAATGTTGGTGACATCCTTAACAATGTTCTTAGGTTCTCTCGTAATGATGCTCTATACAAACTGGATCATGGCTCTTTCGGCAGTACTGTCAACGATTGTTGGATTTGGATTTATGTCCTTAATTATCTCTAAATCGCAACGTCATTTTATTCAGCAACAACAGGAACTTGGGAAGCTCAATGGACATATTGAAGAGACATATTCTGGTCATACTATCGTCAAGGTATATAACGGAGAGAAAGCGGCGAAAAATACATTTCACGATATCAATACAAGATTGTATGATAGTGCCTGGAAATCACAGTTTATGTCGGGTCTCATGATGCCGCTGATGATGTTTGTCGGAAATTTCGGCTATGTTGTCGTTTGTATTGTCGGAGCGGTATTGGTTCATAACGGATCGATTTCATTTGGTGTCATCGTCGCTTTCATGATTTATATTCGTCTCTTTACTCAGCCTCTTTCTCAGCTTGCTCAAGTAGCGACGAACCTACAATCAACGGCTGCTGCAAGTGAGCGTGTATTTGAATTCATTGATGAGGAAGAACTTGAAAATGAAAGTGATAAGATGGAAAAGCTTGAAACGGCTAAAGGGAATGTTGAATTTCGTCATGTCCGTTTTGGCTATAGTGAAGATAAAATGGTCATTAACGACTTTTCCGCAACTGCTAAAGCAGGGCAGAAGGTAGCCATTGTTGGTCCTACTGGAGCGGGAAAGACGACACTTGTCAATTTACTGATGCGTTTTTATGAAATCAACGATGGGGAAATTTTGATTGATGGCGTGTCGATTGACAAGCTGACGAGGGAAAATATTCACAATCTATTTTGTATGGTTTTGCAGGATACTTGGTTATTCGAAGGAACCATTCGTGAAAATATTAAATTCTCAAAAGATTACGTAACAGATGAAGAAGTAGAAGAAGCTGGTAAGGCAGTGGGGCTCCATCATTTCATTCAAACGTTGCCGATGGGCTATGACACCGTTTTAGATGATAAAGCGAATCTATCATCAGGTCAAAAGCAGCTCATTACGATTGCCCGTGCGATGGTTGAAAATGCACCATTACTTATTCTAGATGAGGCGACAAGCTCTGTAGATACAAGAACAGAGGTATTGATTCAAAAAGCGATGGATAAGCTGACCGTCGGAAAAACGTCTTTCGTCATTGCTCACAGACTTTCTACTATTAAAAATGCCGATCTAATCCTTGTGATGAAGGATGGAGATATTATCGAGAGTGGCAATCACGAAGAGTTACTCGAAAAAAATGGTTTCTATTCAGAGCTTTACAATAGCCAATTTGAACAAGTTTCATAAGATATTTTAACGGCTCTCATTCCACATGGTTTGAGAGCCGTTTTTGATTGTCCACTTACTTCGCCTCCTTGATGATAAAACGATTTTTGGCTCATTTCGTACGAAACAGAGCTAAAGTGAGTGAAAAACAATACCGTCATATAACAGAGTCTTTGCATAAAGACTTATCGGGAAAGAAATGCTAAGAAAAAAGGTTTTTCCATTAGGTGAAATTATGGACAATTATAGAAATGATAATTCAGCAAGAAGATATATAGCCCATGTTAGCATTCTTGGTACGACACAAATTCATCTTCGTAATCCTTTTATTATTGCTTGGTGGAGCGCTGCTTTCCCAGGATTTGGGCATATGCTATTATCAAAATATCTTCGCGGTTTCGTGTTATTTATTTGGGAAGTCGTCGTCAATATTAAATGCAAACTTAATTTGGCCATGATCTATTCTTTTCAAGGTGACATTGATATGGCGAAAGATATTTTGGATACAAGGTGGTTATTAATTTATATACCCGTTTATATTTTCGGTATTTGGGATAGTTATCGAACCACCGTAGATATGAACAAAGTATATATATTGGCTGAGCATGAGGAACACAGATTTAATTCATTTAGTGTCGGTGCGCTTGAAATTAATTATTTGGACAAAAGAAATCCAGTCATGGCGGTCATATGGTCTCTTTTCATACCAGGACTCGGACAGTTGTATCTACATAGGATTGTAACAGCCTTTTTTGTGATCGTTTGGGCGGTGGTCTTTTTTTATAAGTCTCGTGGGCTTGAAGCCATTTCTTTATTGTTTTTAGGAGATATTGAAAAAGCTACTTCACTCATAAATCCTGAGTGGCTCTTATTTTTCCCCTCTCTATATGGTTTTTCTGTTTATGATTCCTACATTAATACAGTCGAGAATAACAAATTGTTTGACAAAGAACAGCGGGCATTTTTCAAAAAGAATTATCAATCACCGTTTTTTAAAGTATTAAAAGGGCAAAAGGTGAACTAGAGTATGCAACTATTTTCCACATTTGAACATACGGCCTATATCGAGATGGCTATTTCTACATTGGAGAAAAAGGGGATTAAGAAAGAACATATTTTTGTCGTCCCTCTCGATAACCGAAGTGAAGTTCATAAGGTATTTGATAATATAAATCGCTCTGATGGAACTTCTTTAATTGATATTGGGGCTGCATTATCAACGGCGTTTGCAGTTATTGGTGCAAGTGTCGGGTTTAAACTTGCGTGGGGACCGATTTATTGGGGATTAATTGGAGCTGCTACAGGATTTTTACTGGGATTTGCGATTCGTCTTTTCACAGAAATCGTTTTGAAAAAGAAGCGAAGGCGTATGAAAGGGTATCATTCTGAAATCATTGTCATTGTTGATTGTGAGGAAGAAAAGGCAGAGACTGTAGAGAATGTTCTTTTTAAGCATTATGCCTTAGGAGTAGCGAAGGTAAAGTAAATAAAATTCCCCCCCTTATTTCAGGATTATGACTGATCGTTTCCTGTAAATGTTATTTTACTATACTACACCTCGTAAAAAACATTGCTATGTTGAGATACACTACTTTTGTCTTAATAGATGCGACAAATCTACGTTTTGACTTTATTGATAACGCTATCATTCTAAGATAGGATAAGGAAGAACGAACTATAAAGGGGAGATTAAAATGTCTCAGTCTAACATTAAAGTGGCTGTTCAGAAGTTCGGTAACTTCCTTAGTTCTATGGTAATGCCGAACATCTCAGCGTTTATCGCATGGGGTTTAATTACAGCTTTATTTATACCTACTGGCTTCTGGCCAAATGAAGAACTTGCCAAAATGGTTGACCCAATGGTGACCTACTTGCTACCAGTATTAATTGGATATACAGGTGGTAAGTTAGTTTACGATCAACGGGGAGCCGTTGTTGGTGCGATCGCGACAATGGGGGTTATCGCGGGTGCAGGCATCCCGATGTTCCTTGGAGCGATGATTATTGGTCCACTTGGTGGATGGGTGATTAAGAAATTTGACCAGATGATCGAAGGAAAAATTCGTGCTGGTTTTGAAATGTTAGTCAACAACTTCTCTGCTGGAATTTTAGGAGCTATCATTGCGATTTTTTCTTTCTTAGGTGTTGGTCCTGTCATTTCTACCTTTACAGATGCACTTGTTGCAGGAGTTGACTGGTTAGTTGGTACAGGCCTACTTCCATTAACAAGTATCTTAATCGAACCAGCGAAAGTATTATTCTTAAACAATGCCATTAACCATGGAGTCCTTTCCCCAATTGCCATTGAACAGGCAAAAGAAACGGGTCAGTCGATTCTATTCTTATTAGAAGCAAACCCAGGACCTGGTATCGGTGTTCTACTTGCTTACATGTTCTTTGGGAAAGGAGCGGCGAAAAAGTCGGCTCCAGGTGCAGGAATCATTCACTTCTTTGGTGGAATTCATGAAATTTACTTCCCGTACATCTTAATGCGTCCACTATTAATTGTTGCCGTTATCCTTGGTGGAATGAGTGGCGTGTTCACACTCGTTTTACTTGGCGGTGGTTTATTTGCTCCATCTTCACCAGGAAGTATTATTGCCATTACAGCCGTAACGCCTCACCATGCAGGTGCCTATTTAGCTAACTTTGCTGGTGTAATCGTAGCGGCAGCTGTATCATTCATTGCTTCATCATTTATCTTGAAAACAGGAAAACAAGGTGAAGATGATATTGAAGCAGCGGCTCAAAAAATGCAAGAAATGAAAGGCAAGAAAAGCTCTGTTGCAAATGTATTTGTAGGAGAGCAAGGAGCAATGCCTGATAACGTGACAAAAATCATTTTTGCTTGTGATGCTGGAATGGGATCAAGTGCAATGGGGGCCTCTCTCCTTCGTAAAAAGGTGAAGGAAGCAGGCATGGATGTAGCTGTTACCAATACATCAATCAGCAATCTTCCAGCGGATGCTCAGATTGTCATTACCCAAGAAGAATTAACACCAAGAGCACGAAACAAAGTGCCTAATGCTTACCATATTTCGGTGGATAACTTCTTATCTAGCCCTGAATATGATAAGTTAATAAGCAAGCTACAATTCCCGGCAAATTCTGAATTACATGAAATTGTCGATGAAGCAGAAGAAGCGGGTACGGTTAATGAATCTCAAGAAGGACAAAGTGAAGACTTACTTCTTCCGGAAAATGTTTTCTTAAATCAGAAGTTTACAAGCAAGGAAGAAGCGATTCGTTTTGCTGGAAGAGCATTAGTCAATGCTGGTTACGTGGAAGAAAGCTATATAGAGGCAATGATTGAGCGCGAACAAATGACTTCAACCTACATGGGGAATGATGTTGCGATTCCACATGGAACGGAAAGTGCGAAAAAGTCTGTGCTTAAATCTGGATTAACGGTTATTCAGGTACCAGAAGGTATTGATTTTGATGGACAGAAGGTTCGTTTGATTTTCGGTATTGCTGGAAAAGACGGTACACATCTAGAAATCCTATCTGGAATTGCGGTCACATGTTCAGATATGGAAAATATCGAAAAAATGGTTGAGGCTAAGACAGCTCAAGAGATGATCGATATTATCGGAAAGAAATAACGATACTTACTGAATAGAAAAGCGTAATCTTGCGCTTTTCTATTCGGTGTTTTTAGCTACTTTATAGGAACGAGTTGATACTATGCACATTACCTCGAGGGAAAAAGCGATTATAGAACTGATTATTAAAACGTCAGGGAAACATACCGCTTTATCGATCTCAACCTCTCTTCATGTAAGTGCTAGGACGATTCAACGAGATTTGAAGACAGTGGAAAAGATCTTAGAATATTTTGATCTGAAATTGTCGCGCAACAAGAACGAAGGACTAGTAATTGAGGGGAAAAATGAACAGATCTTTCGCCTTGTTCAGCATTTAACCTCCAGTGATCCAATTGATGAAACACCGCAGGAGCGGAAACTACGTCTCTTACTGGCGATTTTGAATGAGGAAATGTATAAAACGCAGGTGTTAGCCAATTATCTCGGTGTAAGCACGGCTACGTTGGCAGTCTATTTGGATGAACTAACCGCGTGGTTTAGTCATTTTCAGCTTAAGCTCACGAGAAAAAGAGGAGTGGGCGTTGAATTATATGGGAGTGAAGCAAATAAACGTAGGGCACTGGCCTACTTTTTTATTCAAAATTTCCATGATGAGTTAATCGAAAAGTTGTTTTTGTTAGAGCAAGATGCACTTCATGAAGAAAAGGTACTTTTTTATTTTATTCCAGAGCATCTGCAGGAAGTGAACGCCCTTGTGACTGCGGCTTTTCATAATGAACCTGAACGTCTCGCAGACACTGGGTTTTTAGAAGTTATTCTACATATTTATATTACGCTACAACGAAGTGAAACGGATTTCCTTATGGATGAGGAAATCAGCCTAACGGAGAGCGAGGTTGCAGCAGAGTATGAACTGATGGAGCAAATCGTGCGGCAGCTTGAGAAAACATTTGATGTTGAGGTTTCACAGGAGGATGTTTTTTATTTAGCCCTCATTCTAAAGGGTTCAAAGCTTCGAGCTTCAGATGCTGTACCGAATGACAGTATTATTTTTGCCCAGAAGATCAAAAATGTGATTCGATCGGTTTCCGATCAATTACATGTGGATTTAACACAAGACTTTTCTTTGTTCCAAGGATTGCTCGCCCATATGGGTCCATCCTTATTTCGAATAAAGCAAAAAATGGAGACTTTTAATCCGTTAAAAGAGGAAATCAAACAGAAATATCCTGTCTTATTTTTAGCTGTAAAAAATGGGGTAGAACGAGAATTTCAGGAAATTGATGATTTTCCAGACGATGAAATTGCGTTCATGGTCTTGCATTTTGGTTCTTCCCTCGTTATGCGTGAAGAAAATTTAACGATTAAAGCATTGGTGATTTGTCCAACGGGAATCGGAACTTCGAAAATGCTAGCGAGCCGAATTAAAAAAGAAATCAGTGAAATTAACGCGATTGAAATTAAGTCGATAAAGGATATAACGGGACAAGTCGATTTAAAAGCGTATGACATGATTATCTCCACTGTGCGCTTGCCTTTTATGAATGTTGAATATACATTAGTAAATCCCCTTTTGACGGAAGAGAACATTGTTACGATAAAGACCTTTTTACAAAATCATATCGAAACGATGACGAAGGGTAAACAGTATGTAAAAAGCGAATCTTTTTCAAAAACTTATGAGCAACATGTAGAACTGGAAGATATGTTGCAGGATTTAAAAGATGTTCATCAAAGCATTGAGTCGCTTACGAATCATTTTCGATTTTATCGAATGGAACAATGGGAGAGTCAAGAGGAGATTCTCGAAGTGATGCTTCAAAGAGCAGAAGAGGAGAAGTTGCTTGAGAACTCGATGGATGTTTTGACAGCTCTAAAAGAACGAGGAGCACTGGGTGGATTAGGGATTCCAGAAACGAATATTGCTCTTTTTCACACGCGCAATAAGAATGTTCATCAACTTATTTTTCAAATTACCCACCTTCCAAATCCATGCCTAGTCAAAGGGATGAATGGTGATGATGTGTTAATGAAGAATTTGCTGCTCATGCTTGCACCAGAAGAATTAAGCACGAGGGAACAGGAGATATTAAGTTTGATCAGTACGAGTATTATCGAAACAGATGAGGCGCTCCTTATTTTTTCCTCAGCGAACGAAGAGTTAATCTATAACAAGCTGAAAACAATCTTTGTAAATTATATCGAAACCAATTTTAAAATTATGAAATAAAGGAATGATTCCGATGAAACAAGCCGTACATTTTGGAGCAGGAAATATTGGGAGAGGATTTATTGGTGCGCTGTTTTCCCAATCAGGATACCAAGTGGTTTTCGTCGACATTGCTGACCAAATTATCGACCAATTAAATGAGAAAAAAGAATATCGAGTCATGCTCGCTACAGATGCGAAAGAATCGGTAAAAATCGAGAATGTTTCAGGATTGAATAACTTGAAGCAGGAAGAAGAAGTAATCAAAGCGATAACGAATGCGGAGTATTTAACGACTGCGATTGGGCCCAATATTCTCCCAAGAATTGCGCCGTTAATTGCGAAGGGTCTAGCTGCTAGAGTGGAGAAAAATGATGAAAAGCTTTATGTCATTGCCTGTGAAAATCAGAATCTCAGCAACGGATTTATTAAAAGGGTACATATTGGAACATCTTGAGGAAGCGACGAAAGAGAAAGTGTTAGCACAAGTTTCATTTTTAAATTCAGCTGTTGACCGCATTGTGCCCATTCAAAATAACGAAGGTTCACTGGATGTTCTTGTCGAACCATATTATGAGTGGGTAGTTGAAACAAGCGATGAAATCCCTCATATTGAAGGCATGACCATCGTCCCTGAGCTTGCTCCGTTCATTGAGAGAAAACTGTTCACGGTAAACACTGGACATGCGGTAATTGCTTACTTCGGCTACCTTGCCGGTAAGGAAACGATCGATCAAACGTTAGCAGATGAGGCGATTTATAAGCAAGTAAAGGCGACTCTTGGTGAGACAGGTGCCTATTTAATCAATGAATATCATTTAGATGAAGCGGAGCATCAGAAATATATCGATAAAATCATCGGACGCTTCGAAAATGCCCATTTGAATGATGGCGTTACAAGAGTAGGGCGTTCTCCGCTTCGAAAGCTTGGTCATGAGGACCGGCTAGTCCGACCTGCTCTACAAGCTCAAAAAGCAGGCCTTTCTTACACGAACTTAGCGAAGGCGATTGCTGCTGCGTTAATGTTTGACTTTAGTGGGGATGAAGATGCTGTTAAATTACAGTCGATGATTCAAAAGCATGGGGCCGTACAAGTATTACAGGAAGTTTCTGGATTAGAACCAACAAGCGCACTGACAAAGGAAATTGTTAGTCAATATGGAGTACTGAAAAAATAAGTACCTTTAGCTGTCGAGAAATTTTCTCGATGGCTTTTTTTCTATCTAGCAGGAATTTATAAATTCCCTCGACTTGTGGATAAGTGTTCGATAAAATCTTCGTATAAACAGTAGGAGTATCGGTATGAAAAAATAACAGGAAAAATTCCGCTTAATGAGCAAACATCATGAAAAAGAGCCGACATAACAGGAAAAATTCCTGCTATTTCCTCAAAAAAAGCCCAAATAAGTGATTTTGCCCTCCATAAGCGGAAAATCTTCCGTTATTTCTCCTAAAAGGGACTTCATTGAGGAGATAACAGGAAAAATTCCGCTTAAGGGTGAGAGATGTTTGGATCGAATTAGACAAACCGGAAGCTTCCTACATTTTGTAGGAGCTTTTTTTCTATCTTAGAGTCTTTCCATTTACAATAAAAATTGGCAATGGGTGCTTGGTATTTCTCTTTCGAAGTCGATAAAGACTATGCGAAAGGGGTGAGTAATCCGTGAGTGTGGTGACAACCTTTAATGAAAAAAGAAAAGAGAAACAACTGAAATATGAAAAATCTGTTTTAAGGGAAATTTCTCTTAAGACATTGAAAGAACGAGTGACGCATTTTTTTGGATCATCCGACTTAACGTCTAGCCTTATTTTACAATCAGGGATTGAAGAGGCTTGTTATGACGTAGCGATAGAAGCGTATTTATTAGGAGCTCATTTCAGCCGCTTTGGTTATTATGGTGAGGATATCGAGAACGTGAAGAATAGATGTAAGAAAGAAGAAAAACATCTGATTGATACTCTATATAACTTCCTGCTTTATTGGGGGAAAGGAACGGAAGGGATCTATAGTGAGTCACTTTATTACTTATGTGAACAGTATGTCGATAGCTGGTGGATGGAAGGTTTTCGTAAAGGAGAAAGGAGACATAAGTTGAGGCTTCATTAGGGAGGCAAAACGGCAGATGTAAACCATTAAATAGTGAAAATGAAGGTCTATATTCATTGTTCTAATCCTTCAACTTGTCCCATATATTGAATTGAAAAGGACGAGCAGGAAGGGTTGGTTAAGGCGCATGAACAGGAAAATAAAAATAGCGGCATTTCTTGTAGGGCTTACCCTATTGATCTTTATTTTACAATATGATTTTCGGGAAAATAACTCCATTAAACCGTGGAACCTTCCTCTGTCAGGGGAAATTATTTTATTAGATCCTGGTCATGGTGGTCCTGATGGTGGTGCTGGTGATGAAGATGCATTAGAAAAGGATATCGCCCTTGAAATTTCCTTTAAGCTTCGGGATTATCTCCAACAACAAGGTGCATTAGTGATGATGACTCGTGAGGAAGATAAAGATTTGGCAGATGAAGAAACAAATGGACTTAGTCGAAGAAAAACAGAAGATCTAAAACGGAGATTAGAAATGATTAATGAATCTGAGGCTGATTTTTATGTCAGTATTCATTTGAATGCGATACCTTCTCCAAAGTGGAGTGGAGCGCAAACTTTTTATGCAAGCCAGATCTCAGAAAATGCAAGGGCCGCGAAATTTATTCAGGATGAGCTTCGTCATAACTTGGAGAATACGACGAGGAAGGCAAAGCCGATCAACCAAGTTTATATTTTAAAATATGCCAAAAAACCAGGGGTGCTGGTGGAAGTCGGTTTCTTATCAAATCCAACGGAACGGGAAAACCTGACGAAAGAGGACTATCAAGAACAGGTTGCCGCGTCTATCTATAAAGGAATATTACGCTATTATTCAAAAGAGGATGAATTAGTGGAAAGCGAATAGGAAGGCGCTAACTGCCTTTCTTTTTTCATTTTATAGGGTGTGATTGAATTAACAGACAGGGATATGTTATATGTTATACTATGGTTGGAAACGAATTCAAGAAGGGGTGTCATACATGTTAACAGAAGCAAAAATTGTTGAAATTCTTAGCGGTATTAAGGAACCTTTCTTACATAAATCGTTAAAAGAATTGAATGCAATCGAAGAAATTAAAATCAAAGAAGAAAAAAATCACGTCAGTGTAAAAATAGCGATTGCCAAAACTGGAACTGCGGAGCAATTACAGCTTCAGCAGGAAGTTGTTCGCTTGCTGAAACAAGGTGGGGCTGAATCAGTTGGAATTCGCTTTTCTCAACTTCCTGAAGAAGTGCTTGCGCAGCACCGCACAGCCCAAGATAAATCTGAAGGCTTACTAAAAAGTGATACGACCTTTATTGCTATTGCAAGTGGGAAAGGTGGAGTAGGGAAATCTACGGTTTCGGTCAACTTAGCTGTTTCTTTAGCACGACTCGGTAAAAAAGTAGGGCTTGTAGATGCAGACATTTACGGATTTAGTGTTCCTGATATGATGGGGATTACAGAGCGACCAGCTGTACGCGGTGAAAAAATCATTCCAGTAGAGCGCTTTGGCGTACAAGTCATCTCCATGGGCTTCTTTGTGGAAGATAACGCCCCAATCATCTGGCGTGGCCCAATGTTAGGGAAAATGCTGAACAGCTTCTTTAACGAAGTGGAGTGGAATGACCTAGACTATTTATTATTGGATCTTCCTCCAGGAACAGGGGACGTTGCTTTAGATGTACACTCTATGCTTCCATCTTGTAAAGAATTAATCGTGACAACACCGCATCCTACAGCAGCGTTTGTCGCAGCTCGGGCCGGAGCAATGGCATTAAAAACCGACCATGAAATCCTTGGTGTTGTTGAAAATATGGCATATTTTGAAAGCCAGTTAACCGGTGAAAAGGAATATGTATTTGGCCAAGGTGGCGGAGAGAAGCTGGCAGATGAGCTTAGAACAGAAGTATTAGGGCAGTTGCCATTAGGACAGCCTGATTGGAACGAAGACGATTTTGCTCCTTCCGTCTACCAGGAAGATCATAAGATTGGTAAAATTTATTTAGACATTGCAGATAAAGTGATTGCAAAATTAGAGAAGTAATCTATAAAAGAGAGGATATCCATTTTTGGACATCCTCTTTTATTTATTCTTCTTCTTTCTTTTCTTCTCCTCCTTCTTCACCGCCAGCCTTTTCAGTGGCAGCCTTTAGAAGGATATCTTCGATTTTTGCCTTGTAAAGAGGACTTTCAAAGGTTTCAGTCATGACTTTTTGTAAATGTTCCCGATATTCTTTGCTTTTCATTAATTCAGTAACTTCTTTTGTTAACTCTGGATCCTTCATGAGTTCAATCATCATCCCCTGATATTCCGGATCCTTCATCAAGTTTTTTATGAGTTTCTCATGTTCCTGTTGCATGCTTTTAGCGAAGGTTTCTGCAAATTTAGGGTCCTCAAATTGTTTTTTCCAAAATTCAGCCCCTTTTTCAGATGTAAGAGACTGTTGGATGGTAGAAGAAACGACTGCTTGATCCATGACGAGTCTCTCTTTCATCCCATCGTCATCCATGACTTCCTGGAGTGCTTTTTTTCCATCATCTGTTTTTAAAATGTCTACAACCATTTTCTTTGTTTCTTCGTAATCTAATTCTTTACTTCCTGCTTCTGTTTGGGCACAACCAGCACTTCCAAAAACAAGTAAACCGATGAGGAGCAAGACCATTTTATTCCTCATAACAAAAGCTCCTTTCACTAAATGCTAAAATTAGGTCTATTGTTGCAAATCTTAGTGATGAACATATAAGCCTACTTATCCATTAGGATGAAGAAATTCGACAATTTTTATGCGTTTGATCCGAATACCTAGATTTTTCAAACTATGGTTGGTACAATCTAGAGGGGAATCTAGAACTTGGAGGAAAACAAACGTGAAAAGCCGTTATGTTGTTCAATTGTTTATGTCCACATTGATATTGGGTGGGCTTGCGACTGGAATCATAGGATTTATTGTTCGTTGGGATGAATTTCAACCGTATTTTACGGATTTTGATATTCTAAAAATCTTATCCACATTGTTTTGGTTCGTTGGAGTAGGCTTGATTTTTAGTTTAATCAGTCAAATGGGCTTTTTTGCTTACTTGACCGTGCATCGTTTTGGTCTTGGGATCTTTAAGTCGGTAAAACTATGGAATGCAGTACAAATTGTTCTTATTTTATTTGTTTTATTTGATTTAGTATATTTCCGTCACAGAGCTTTTGGTGGGGAAGTCACTTCATATTTATTGGATCCAGCTATAATACTCATTGTGGCACTTGTTGTAGCGTATTTTAAAGCGAAACAAACAAATAAAGAAGCTTTCGTACCAGCGGTCTTTTTCATGATTGTCGTTACGACTATTGAATGGATGCCTGTTCTTCGTGTAAATGAAGAAGGTTGGCTATACTTAATGCTTTATCCATTATTATTATGCAACGGCTATCAAATGCTCATACTTCATAAATTAAATCAAAAATCAGCACAAGAAAAAAAGCCATCCTAATAATGGGAGGCTTCTTTTTTTAGAGATTTTCTTAAAATACGTGCTGAAATGACAGTTGTATTTGCCGGAAACTGGCCATACATATTTAAAACTAGCAAAAATAAGCGGAGAATTTCCTGTTAATTACCACAGTGAAGCTCTTTTCGAAGTAATAAGGGAAAATTTTCCGCTTATGTAAAGAAAAAGCTCTTATTTTCGAAGTTTTTTAGTTAATAGAGGAAAATTCTCCGTCTATTTAAGTTGTTTTTCATGATATTTGTTATTTAAGCGGAATCCTTCCGTCTATTTATCAGCTCAGATACTTTAGCTGTTTTCCTCCGACTAATAAACGCGGACCCCTTCTTTATTTTGGGGAATTACTTTATTTCTTTTGTACTCGAATCAGCATTTACAATCATTTCAGAAACGGTTATAAGTTTATGTCCTTTTTTACGAAGATCCTTCATTATAGAAGGAAGTGCTTCTGCCGTTTGTTTAGCAGAATCTGAAGCATGCATAAGGATGATATCTCCTTTTTTCGCTTTCGAGACATTATCTACGATGATCTCTACACCCGGATTTGTCCAATCTTTCGAATCAACACTCCAATGTACAAGGGTTAGACCGTAGCGTTCAGCTACTTTTAATGTTTTTTGATCAAAATGACCTGTTGGAGCACGGGCAAGCTTAATATTTTTGATATTCAATTTACTAAACGCTTCTATTGCTGTAGCCAGATCCTTTCGAATTTCCTCTTCCTTGATATCTGTATAGTCAATATAGTTGTAACCTAATATCCCTATTTCATAACCATCTTTAACTATTCTATTGACTAAGTCAGGATGTCTTTCAGCCCAAGCTCCAGATAAAAAGAAGGTCGCTGTCGATATTTTTTCCTTTTTTAAAATGTCGAGAATCGGTTCTGCCTTCTCGTCTCCCCAACCAATATTAAAGGTTAATGCGAGATCTTTTTCTCCTTTGTAAATTGCCTTCGGGTCATTTTTATCTGAGAAAGTAGGGATATGAATGAAACTTTCTAGATACAAAAACCACGCTGTGAAAAAGGCTGCTACAACAATCAGAGTTAGCTGCTTAATCGTTTTTCCATTTAATACGAAAAAAAAGTTCATCTTCCATCACCTCGTCCAATACACTCCTTGTCTCATAGGTATGCTTCGATAAGAAAAATATGTTAACGAAGTCATAAAAATAATTAAAATGGATAACACTACAATAACCATTAAGTGTATAGGAGTGGTTATTGTGTTAGGGATGATGATTAATGAAAAGGAAGTAAAGGAGATTCAGTACTTAATTAAGAGAGAAATGGATGAAATTCTTTTTGATTTAGAAGATGAGCGGATTGATCATATCGTCAAAAGGGCGATGGAAGAAAGATATAAAATATTATTTTCTTTGTTTAAACGGGTGGCTCCTTCAGAGGAATGTTTAACGTATCTTCGCTCTACAAAAAGCATTTAAATAAATTGCGAAAAAAGTGTTGACTTCACATTATTATCTTGATATATTAATAAACGTCGCTGATAACAACTAAACGAAAACAAAAAAGTTTTTAAAAAAGTTGTTGACGAAGATTGAACGATATGTTATATTAAAAAAGTCGCTTACGAGCGATGAAGAAGAATTTTCCTTTAGGAAAATCGAGAAATCGCACTTTGAAAACTAAACAAATCATACGTCAACAAATAATAGTGGAGGCGACTGTGCAGCTTCGACAAACATTGGAACTTCTGGCGGAAAAGTTCAAAAGACTTTGACAGAAGAAGTGAAATGGTCGAGAAGCTAGGAGCCGAAACTAGCCAACGTTTATTTAAAGTTTCAATTAATGAAAAATATTTTCGCTTATGCGAAAAATTTCAGAGCTAATTCTTACTCTTTTTTGGAGAGTTTGATCCTGGCTCAGGACGAACGCTGGCGGCGTGCCTAATACATGCAAGTCGAGCGGATTTGAGGGAGCTTGCTCCCGAAAATTAGCGGCGGACGGGTGAGTAACACGTGGGCAACCTGCCTATAAGACTGGGATAACTTCGGGAAACCGGAGCTAATACCGGATAATGCTTTTGAACTCATGTTCTTAAGCTGAAAGATGGCTTCTCGCTATCACTTATAGATGGGCCCGCGGCGCATTAGCTAGTTGGTGAGGTAACGGCTCACCAAGGCCACGATGCGTAGCCGACCTGAGAGGGTGATCGGCCACACTGGGACTGAGACACGGCCCAGACTCCTACGGGAGGCAGCAGTAGGGAATCTTCCGCAATGGACGAAAGTCTGACGGAGCAACGCCGCGTGAGTGATGAAGGTTTTCGGATCGTAAAACTCTGTTGTTAGGGAAGAACAAGTACCGGAGTAACTGCCGGTACCTTGACGGTACCTAACCAGAAAGCCACGGCTAACTACGTGCCAGCAGCCGCGGTAATACGTAGGTGGCAAGCGTTGTCCGGAATTATTGGGCGTAAAGCGCGCGCAGGCGGTTCCTTAAGTCTGATGTGAAAGCCCCCGGCTCAACCGGGGAGGGTCATTGGAAACTGGGGAACTTGAGTGCAGAAGAGAAGAGCGGAATTCCACGTGTAGCGGTGAAATGCGTAGAGATGTGGAGGAACACCAGTGGCGAAGGCGGCTCTTTGGTCTGTAACTGACGCTGAGGCGCGAAAGCGTGGGGAGCAAACAGGATTAGATACCCTGGTAGTCCACGCCGTAAACGATGAGTGCTAAGTGTTAGAGGGTTTCCGCCCTTTAGTGCTGCAGCAAACGCATTAAGCACTCCGCCTGGGGAGTACGGCCGCAAGGCTGAAACTCAAAGGAATTGACGGGGGCCCGCACAAGCGGTGGAGCATGTGGTTTAATTCGAAGCAACGCGAAGAACCTTACCAGGTCTTGACATCCTTATGCCATCCCTAGAGATAGGGCTTTCCCTTCGGGGACATAAGTGACAGGTGGTGCATGGTTGTCGTCAGCTCGTGTCGTGAGATGTTGGGTTAAGTCCCGCAACGAGCGCAACCCTTGATCTTAGTTGCCAGCATTGAGTTGGGCACTCTAAGGTGACTGCCGGTGACAAACCGGAGGAAGGTGGGGATGACGTCAAATCATCATGCCCCTTATGACCTGGGCTACACACGTGCTACAATGGATGGTACAAAGGGCAGCAAAGCCGCGAGGTGGAGCGAATCCCATAAAACCATTCTCAGTTCGGATTGTAGGCTGCAACTCGCCTACATGAAGCCGGAATCGCTAGTAATCGCGGATCAGCATGCCGCGGTGAATACGTTCCCGGGCCTTGTACACACCGCCCGTCACACCACGAGAGTTTGTAACACCCGAAGTCGGTGGGGTAACCGTAAGGAGCCAGCCGCCTAAGGTGGGACAGATGATTGGGGTGAAGTCGTAACAAGGTAGCCGTATCGGAAGGTGCGGCTCGGATCACCTCCTTTCTAAGGAATATGGAGACTTAGATGTCTCATAATCGTAACGTTGATGGAAGCTTTTTTGACTCGTCAAAAAAGCCGTATGATTTGTTTAGTTTTGAGAGTGCAATACTCTCATATACGTAACCTTTTGGTTACAATCTTGTACCTTGAAAACTAGATAATGAAGAAGAACCAAGAAATAAACCGAGTAATCGCCATTTTAGTTTTTCTCTCTATATGTTTAGAGATTAAGTTTCAAAACAAAACCGCGAGGGTTACGAGAAATTGTAAGCCAAGCAATGAGGGAAATGAGAAGCAAGTAGGTCGAGGAATCAAGCGAGGAAGCACCGGAACGTACGTAGTGTGTACGTGAGGATGCTGACGAGTGAAGATGACGAAGAGATACGCCGCTTATCATTTGCCGAACAATGAACGATATTTTCCTTTGGAAAAATCGTAGGTTAAGTTATGAAGGGCGCACGGTGGATGCCTTGGCACTAGGAGCCGATGAAGGACGGGACTAACACCGATATGCTTCGGGGAGCTGTAAGTAAGCTTTGATCCGGAGATTTCCGAATGGGGAAACCCATCATTCGTAATGGGATGATATCTTTACCTGAATACATAGGGTAATGAAGGCAGACCCGGGGAACTGAAACATCTAAGTACCCGGAGGAAGAGAAAGCAAACGCGATTCCCTGAGTAGCGGCGAGCGAAACGGGATTAGCCCAAACCAAGAGGCTTGCCTCTTGGGGTTGTAGGACACTCTATACGGAGTTACAAAGGAACGAAGTAAACGAACAAGTCTGGAAAGGCTGGTCAAAGAAGGTAATAACCCTGTAGTTGAAACTTCGTTCCCTCTTGAGTGGATCCTGAGTACGGCGGGACACGAGAAATCCCGTCGGAAGCTGGGAGGACCATCTCCCAAGGCTAAATACTCCCTAGTGACCGATAGTGAACCAGTACCGTGAGGGAAAGGTGAAAAGCACCCCGGAAGGGGAGTGAAAGAGATCCTGAAACCGTGTGCCTACAAGTAGTTAGAGCCCTTTAACGGGTGATAGCGTGCCTTTTGTAGAATGAACCGGCGAGTTACGATTGCATGCGAGGTTAAGTTGAGAAGACGGAGCCGCAGCGAAAGCGAGTCTTAAGTAGGGCGTTTTAGTATGTAGTCGTAGACCCGAAACCAGGTGATCTACCCATGTCCAGGTTGAAGTTCAGGTAACACTGAATGGAGGACCGAACCCACGCACGTTGAAAAGTGCGGGGATGAGGTGTGGGTAGCGGAGAAATTCCAATCGAACTTGGAGATAGCTGGTTCTCTCCGAAATAGCTTTAGGGCTAGCCTCACGAAAAACGAGTCTTGGAGGTAGAGCACTGTTTGGACTAGGGGCCCTCATCGGGTTACCGAATTCAGACAAACTCCGAATGCCAAGTACTTAAGCGTGGGAGTCAGACTGCGAGTGATAAGATCCGTAGTCAAAAGGGAAACAGCCCAGACCACCAGCTAAGGTCCCAAAGTATACGTTAAGTGGAAAAGGATGTGGGGTTGCTTAGACAACCAGGATGTTGGCTTAGAAGCAGCCACCATTTAAAGAGTGCGTAATAGCTCACTGGTCGAGTGACCCCGCGCCGAAAATGTACCGGGGCTAAACGTATCACCGAAGCTGTGGGTGTACACCGTTGGTGTACGCGGTAGGAGAGCGTTCTAAGGGCGTTGAAGCTAGACCGGAAGGACTGGTGGAGCGCTTAGAAGTGAGAATGCCGGTATGAGTAGCGAAAGATGGGTGAGAATCCCATCCACCGAATGCCTAAGGTTTCCTGAGGAAGGCTCGTCCGCTCAGGGTTAGTCGGGACCTAAGCCGAGGCCGAAAGGCGTAGGCGATGGACAACAGGTTGATATTCCTGTACCACCTCGTTTTTGTTTGAGCGATGGGGGGACGCAGGAGGATAGGGTAAGCGCACTGCTGGATATGTGCGTCTAAGCAGTTAGGCTGGTAAACAGGAAAATCCGTTTACCGCAAAGGCTGAGCTGTGATAGCGAGGGAAATAAAGTACCGAAGTTCCTGATTCCACACTGCCAAGAAAAGCCTCTAGTGAGAAAACAGGTGCCCGTACCGCAAACCGACACAGGTAGGCGAGGAGAGAATCCTAAGGTGAGCGAGAGAACTCTCGTTAAGGAACTCGGCAAAATGACCCCGTAACTTCGGGAGAAGGGGTGCTTTTTAGGGTGAATAGCCCTGAAAAGCCGCAGTGAATAGGCCCAGGCGACTGTTTAGCAAAAACACAGGTCTCTGCGAAGCCGCAAGGCGAAGTATAGGGGCTGACGCCTGCCCGGTGCTGGAAGGTTAAGAGGAGGGGTTAGCTTACGCGAAGCTCTGAATTGAAGCCCCAGTAAACGGCGGCCGTAACTATAACGGTCCTAAGGTAGCGAAATTCCTTGTCGGGTAAGTTCCGACCCGCACGAAAGGCGTAACGATCTGGGCACTGTCTCAACGAGAGACTCGGTGAAATTATAGTACCTGTGAAGATGCAGGTTACCCGCGACAGGACGGAAAGACCCCGTGGAGCTTTACTGTAGCCTGATATTGAATTTTGGTACAGCTTGTACAGGATAGGTAGGAGCCTGAGAAGCCGGAGCGCTAGCTTCGGTGGAGGCGTCGGTGGGATACTACTCTGGCTGTATTGACATTCTAACCCGCACCTCTAATCGAGGTGGGAGACAGTGTCAGGTGGGCAGTTTGACTGGGGCGGTCGCCTCCTAAAGAGTAACGGAGGCGCCCAAAGGTTCCCTCAGAATGGTTGGAAATCATTCGTAGAGTGTAAAGGCACAAGGGAGCTTGACTGCGAGACCTACAAGTCGAGCAGGGACGAAAGTCGGGCTTAGTGATCCGGTGGTTCCGCATGGAAGGGCCATCGCTCAACGGATAAAAGCTACCCCGGGGATAACAGGCTTATCTCCCCCAAGAGTCCACATCGACGGGGAGGTTTGGCACCTCGATGTCGGCTCATCGCATCCTGGGGCTGTAGTCGGTCCCAAGGGTTGGGCTGTTCGCCCATTAAAGCGGTACGCGAGCTGGGTTCAGAACGTCGTGAGACAGTTCGGTCCCTATCCGTCGTGGGCGTAGGAAATTTGAGAGGAGCTGTCCTTAGTACGAGAGGACCGGGATGGACGCACCGCTGGTGTACCAGTTGTTCTGCCAAGAGCATCGCTGGGTAGCTATGTGCGGAAGGGATAAGTGCTGAAAGCATCTAAGCATGAAGCCCCCCTCAAGATGAGATTTCCCATAGCGTAAGCTAGTAAGAACCCTGAAAGATGATCAGGTTGATAGGTCAGAGGTGGAAGCGTGGTGACACGTGGAGCTGACTGATACTAATCGTTCGAGGACTTAACCAAATTGATTATTCGGTTTTCTATTCTTCTTTCATTATCTAGTTTTGAAGGTATAATCCTTTTTGCGCAAGCAAAAGAGGTCACTTCAATCAAATAGTCCGGTGGCGATAGCGAGAAGGTCACACCCGTTCCCATACCGAACACGGAAGTTAAGCTTCTCAGCGCCGATGGTAGTTAGGGGCTGTCCCCTTGTGAGAGTAGGACGTTGCCGGGCAAACCACTTTGATTCTAGTTAAGGATTAAAGTATTATTTTTCCGCGGTAGCTCAGTGGTAGAGCAACGAGCAAAGCATCATGATTTTGCTGCGAGTTGTACTCATCGAGCTGCTACTTGAATGGACTTTCTGAGATGAGGACAATCGGAAAGTGCACAAGATAGAGGAATTAATTAATGATTTTCCGCGGTAGCTCAGTGGTAGAGCAATCGGCTGTTAACCGATCGGTCGTAGGTTCGAATCCTACCCGCGGAGCCATTTTAGTCACTTTATTAGTAGTATAATTGTGAGCTAGAATGCATGCTTCCATAGCTCAGCAGGTAGAGCACTTCCATGGTAAGGAAGAGGTCACCGGTTCGAGCCCGGTTGGAAGCTCTCTCTAAATAATGTAACGGCCCCTTGGTCAAGCGGTTAAGACACCGCCCTTTCACGGCGGTAACACGGGTTCGAATCCCGTAGGGGTCACCAAAGTTTTTTTCGCGACAGCGAAAAAAACGTACCTTATACTTTTACGACAGCGAAAACAAGGAACAAACAACGATAGAAATAAATAGACTTATACATTGGAGGATTAGCTCAGCTGGGAGAGCACCTGCCTTACAAGCAGGGGGTCGGCGGTTCGATCCCGTCATCCTCCACCAAAGCTTTTTACGTAGTAAAGCGGAGTAAAATAGTTTTCCACAGTTTTTGCAAAAGCGAAAATAAGGGTCATCTATTTTCACGGAGCGTAGCAGAGTAAAATAGCATTCATTATTATTTAATTTGCCGGCCTAGCTCAATTGGTAGAGCAACTGACTTGTAATCAGTAGGTTGGGGGTTCAAGTCCTCTGGCCGGCACCATTTTTTTTGTTTTCGGAGGGGTAGCGAAGTGGCTAAACGCGGCGGACTGTAAATCCGCTCCTTCGGGTTCGGCGGTTCGAATCCGTCCCCCTCCACCAAAGCTATTTATGAAGCTTGCGGAATAAATTAACATTCCTTATATAAAAACATAAAAACAGGACAAGCTATAATTAGTCCTTTTTATTTTTGAATTTTACATATTATTGGGCTATAGCCAAGTGGTAAGGCAACGGACTTTGACTCCGTCATTCGTAGGTTCGAATCCTGCTAGCCCAGCCAAGTTTTTTTAGAGCCATTAGCTCAGTTGGTAGAGCAACGAGCGATTCATCCATGAATTTGCTACGAGTTGTACCCATCGAGCTGCTACTTGAATCAACTTACTGAGATGGGGACATCGTAGATGCCAGCATTAGTAAGTAAGAATGAAATAGTAGCACATATTGGTTTCGAGCCATTAGCTCAGTTGGTAGAGCATCTGACTTTTAATCAGAGGGTCGAAGGTTCGAGTCCTTCATGGCTCATATCCCTTAAGATACCAATCTTAAGGGATTTTTTGTGTTCAAAAATTTAAATTGAGTTGGCATCAGTAAAAAAGTTTCTTTTTATAGACTTTCTGCTAGTTCTTTAATCACTAGTTTAGATGTAGATGCAAACTCAACAGAGGCATCATAATACATTTGTCCATTCTTGATAAGTGAAAAATCACCAATTTCAATTTTTAAAAGTGTACGACCATTTCGACCCTCTAACTGATATAGATACGCTACGTCACCTTCAATCGGTTTTATTTCCCAATTTGATTGGTATAACGCAATCTTTAATTCCTTCATTTCTTCTGCTTTTATGATAGATGTAATGGTTTGTCCTCCGTTAGGGTGTTCCCAAACAACTTTACTTCCTTTAGACATATCCTTATTAGGATAATTTTCTGGGAGCTCATCCCATTGTGCAACAAATTCAGGTTTAATGAGAACCTTCCACATAGTTTGGAGAATATAATTCGTTAGTGCCATACGTCCAATATAACTTAAAGGGTGTAGGAGTTTCATCCATCCATCTTTATCTAACAATAATAAAATCGATGAAACATAGAAATGAAAGACTTAATCCGTTAATAATCAAAAGAGATTGGATCATTTGATCATTTAAAAGTCTAATATCATTTTCATATTTTATGGAATTTTCAAACGTATATATATGCATAATTATGTCGAGTTGAGTCAAGTGATTGTAAGCGTTTAAAATAGGAGTAAGACAGATAGGAGGGGAAGCAGGTGCGCAAGTTATCGATTATTGGAATGCCTATGGATCTTGGGCAGATGAGGCGTGGAGTTGATATGGGTCCGAGTGCGATACGTTACGCTGGTGTAAATGAAAAGCTACAAACTTTATTTGATGAAGTTGAAGATTTAGGTGATATTGCGATTGGAAGACCTGAAGTTTGCGTGGACAAGGAATCAAATCTGAGGAATCTCGATTTAATTGCGGAGAAAACAGCAAACCTTGCTAAAAAGGTAGATGAAGTGATTCAATCTGGTTCTTTTCCCTTAGTATTAGGTGGGGATCATAGTATTGCTATAGGAACCCTGGCAGGAGTTTCACGGCACTATCAAAACCTAGGTGTGATTTGGTATGATGCTCATGGTGATTTAAACACAGCTGAAACATCACCGTCTGGAAATATCCATGGAATGCCGTTGGCTGTTAGTATAGGCTTAGGGCACCCATTGTTGACGAATATAGGTGGCTATCATCCAAAAGTGAAACCAGAGAATATCGTGCTCATTGGCGCCCGCTCGTTAGATGAGGGAGAAAGAGACCTTATTAAAGAAAAAGGAATTAGAGTTTACACTATGCATGAAATCGATCGGTTAGGAATGACAAAGGTCATGGAAGAAACGATACAGTACTTAAAGGAACGTACAGATGGGGTTCATTTGTCACTAGATCTAGATGGATTAGATCCAACAGATGCTCCTGGAGTGGGTACTCCTGTAAACGGAGGAATTAGTTATCGCGAAAGTCATTTGGCGATGGAGATGCTGGCCGAGTCCGAAATTGTCACTTCAGCTGAATTTGTAGAAGTAAATCCTATCTTAGATGAGAAAAATAAAACAGCGTCAGTAGCTGTTGCTTTAATGGGCTCATTATTTGGAGAGAAATTATTGTAAGAATTAAATGGTAGTATGAACTGCACCTCCCAATATAAAATAAGGGGAGGTGCCGATACGATTATTTATTTTTTTCTTTGATTTTTTGATACTGATTTAATAAGACATCCAGTTCTTTGCTAAGTTTTAGTACTTCATCATTTGAGAGAGAAGTATAGGCGGCAGTGGAGATCATTTGATTACGACAGTATTCAATTTCCTGCAATAATTTTGTCCTCATAACACCATCCTTTAATTTCTTTATTCCCTTTGTCCAAATTCTTAAACTATAAATGGTTTTTTTTGCTAAAATAGATCGTATATAATAATCATGGTTCCATTTGCTTACTGATAATTAGATAAAAGGCTTAGATTGTAGCAGTAATAAATAAATCCCGTAAATAAATGAAACCTTTTCTGCTATCGATTCGTATATCGACTAGCCGCATTAGAGCGGAGGTAAATAGAAAAATGGATGCAATAGTTAAAAAAAGAATTAGACAAGTACTAAAAGGCGATCAAAATGCCTATGCAGAAATAGTTGAAATCTATAAAGATAAAGTATTTCAACTATGTTTCCGAATGCTGGGAAACCGCCACGAGGCTGAAGACATGGCCCAAGAAGCATTTATTCGCGCATATGTGAATATTGCAAGCTTTAATATCGACTTGAAATTTTCCACATGGCTCTATCGAATTGCCACGAACCTATGTATTGACCGAATTAGAAAGAAAAAACCGGATTTTTACCTAGATGCGGAAGTCTCGGGAACAGATGGTTTGACGATGTACTCACAGGTGCCTTCAGATTCAGCATTACCAGAAGAAGAAGTCGAGAGTATAGAGTTGCATGAAACCATTCAGAGGGAAATCGCAAAATTGCCGGAGAAGTACCGTTCTGTCATCGTTCTAAAGTATATTGAAGAGCTTTCGTTAAACGAAATTAGTGAGATTCTGGATATGCCATTAGGAACAGTCAAAACCCGCATTCACAGAGGGCGAGAAGCGTTGAGACACCAATTAAGGAATGTTTAATGAGAGGTGAGAACAGTGAGTTGTCCTGAAAAATATATTGCTTATATGCACGAGTTTTTAGATGAAGAAATCTCAACTGAGCATGAAAAGGAATTGAAAGACCATCTTTTGCAATGTCCGGATTGTCAAAAGCATTTTCATGAACTTGAAAAATCATTGGCATTAGTAAAGAGTGTTGCTCATGTAGCAGCGCCAGACGATTTTACCATGAAGGTGATGAATAGATTACCGAAAGAAAAGAAAAAAGTAGGCGTCCAAAGATGGTTGAGACATCATCCGCTATTAACGGCTGCTTCCTTATTCCTGGTTCTCATGGTAGGGAGTCTTTTCTCAACATGGAACACCGGTCATGACTTATCCGTATCAAAACAACCAAACTTGATTGTTCAAAATGATACGGTCATTGTACCAAAAGGTGAAGTTGTTAAAGGAGATGTCGTCGTTCGAAACGGAACACTGGTAATCGAAGGACAAATTGATGGAAATGCAACGGTCATAAACGGAGAAAAATATTTAGCCTCTGCAGGGGATGTAACAGGAGAGATTAAAGAAATAAATGCTATCTTTGAGTGGATATGGTATCATATGAAGAATATGGCGAAAGAAGCAATCAACTTCTTCGAAGAGTCGGAACAGTCACAAGGTGTGACTGTTTTTCCTTGCGTGGAACTGAGTTGAATAGTGTTTCTTTGAATTATGATATACTATTAAGGTAAAATAAAACGAAATCAAAGCATGTATTGCTTTTAAATATATAATTGGAGGAAGTCCCATGTCGATTGGAAATTTCAATCTTTTTGATCTACTGATTAATGCCATTGACATTCTCCTAGTAACATTCGTGATATACAAGCTCATCATGGTGATAAAAGGTACGAAAGCTGTTCAGTTGCTGAAAGGAATTTTTGTTGTCTTAATCGTAACGTTGATCAGTGATAAGTTCCATTTACAAACGCTAAATTGGATGATGGAGCAAGTACTCATATGGGGAGTCGTCGCTTTTGTGATTATATTCCAACCAGAGCTTAGAAGAGCCTTAGAACAATTAGGAAGAGGAGGCTTTTTCTCTCGAACTGGACACCAGGAAGAAGATGAACAAGAAAAGATGGTTGAAGCCATTGTAAAGGCAACAGATTATATGGCAAAACGACGTATTGGAGCCCTTATTTCCGTCGAACGGGAAACTGGATTAGCAGATTACATAGAAACGGGGATCCCGTTAAATGCAAATATATCCTCGGAGCTACTCATAAATATTTTTATCCCGAATACTCCATTGCATGATGGTGCTGTTATTTTACAAAATAATGCAGTGGCTGCTGCCGCCTGTTATTTGCCCTTGTCAGAGAGTCCTTTTATCTCAAAGGAATTAGGGACAAGACATCGGGCTGCATTGGGTATTAGTGAAGTAACTGATAGCTTAACGGTCATTGTATCAGAGGAAACAGGAGCGATCTCCTTGACAAAGAATGGGGAACTCCATCGTGACCTTAAGCTAGATAAGTTTAGAGAGTTATTAGAAGCAGAATTACTAGCAGGGGTAAAAGCAAAACAGACTTCTTCAGGTCGATGGAACTGGAGGGGAAAAGCGAATGGATAAGTATATTAATAAATTGATCGAAAATAAATGGTTTATTCGTGTCATCGCCTTAGTGCTGGCATTGCTACTCTTTGAAAATGTGACCGAAGAAAATAAAACAGTCGTCAATGTTCCCCAGGATCAAGAATCAGAAGTAATCGAGGCAGTACCGGTAACGAGCCTTTATGATGCAGACAATCTTGTCGTAACAGGTGTGCCAGAAACGGTAAAGCTGACCCTATCTGGGCCACGTGCAAACCTTCAACAGGCTTTAACTCAACGAGGATTTGAGGTATATGTCGACTTAACAGATGCGGAAATTGGAACACAAGAAGTAGATATTCAAATTCGGGACATTTCAGAAAGATTAAAAGTGAGCATAGACCCAGCAACGGTAACCGTGTCTGTCCAAGAAAAAGTGACGAAAGAGTTTAATGTAGAAGCAGAATTTGATAGCAATATTTTAGCAGAAGGATACATTTCCGATATTGCAGTCGTCGAACCAAATAAGGTAACGATCACGGGGGCAAAAGATGTGATTGAGAAAATCACGTATGTAAAGGCTCCTTTGGATGTGACTGGTCCAATCAATGAGACGCTCAAGCGAGAAGCGGAGATTCTAGTCCTTGATCAAGCTTTAAATAAACTGGATGTCCTCGTGGAGCCAAGTAGTGTGAAAGTAACGATTCCAGTAAAGGCATCCACTAAAACCGTTCCGATCAATGTCGTCCAATCTGGGACCTTGCCAGCGGGCGTAACGATTGAATCGATTAGACTCGAAACCGAGGAAGCGAAGATTATTGCTTCTGAAGAGGTATTGAGTAGAACGGATTCAGTTCGAGTGGAATTAGATGTTAGTGAAATTGAAAAGGATACAGAGGTAACATTACCTGTTATTATTTCAGAAGGGATTATCGCTGTTGACCCTCAGGTGATAAAAGTATCGATACGAGCTAATAAAACAGAGGATCGAACCTTTTCTAATGTCCCTATTCAAATAGATGGATTATCAGAACAATATGAAGCTGTATTTCAGGAGCCATCGAATGGATCTACCAGTATAACTTTATCGGGGAACAGTGGAGACATTACTTCCTTGACAGCGTCAAACTTCCGACTTTATATTGATGCCTCTGATCGTGGTGTAGGTGAGCATGAAATCGAGATTCAAGTGGATGGTCCAGAAAATGTTGAATGGAAATTAGCGAGAGAGACTGTGAAATTGTTAATAACTCAAGAAGATGAGTAGTGATTTATTTGGAAAAGGAGCGAGAGTAGATGGGTAAATATTTCGGTACGGATGGAGTTCGCGGAGTTGCCAATAGCGAATTAACACCAGAGCTTGCTTTTAAATTAGGCCGCTTTGGAGGATATGTATTAACGAAAAATCAACCAAGACCTAAAGTGTTAATCGGTCGTGATACTCGTATTTCAGGACATATGTTAGAAGGTGCTTTAGTAGCTGGTTTATTATCGATTGGTGCAGAGGTTATGCGATTAGGCGTGATTTCAACCCCTGGAGTAGCCTATTTAACAAAAGTGCTTGGTGCACAAGCTGGCGTTATGATTTCAGCGTCCCATAATCCAGTTGCGGATAATGGCATTAAGTTCTTTGGCTCAGACGGCTTCAAGCTTTCAGACGAACAAGAGCTTGAAATTGAGCAGCTATTGGACATGCCTGAAGATGAGTTGCCAAGACCAGTCGGAGAAAATCTCGGACAAGTAAATGATTACTTTGAGGGTGGACAAAAGTATCTGCAATTCTTAAAACAATCAGTAGATGAAGATTTCTCTGGAATACATATTGCGTTAGATTGTGCACATGGAGCAACATCTTCCTTGGCAGCGCATTTATTCGCTGACTTAGAAGCAGATCTATCGACAATGGGAGCTTCACCTAATGGACTAAATATTAACAATGGCGTCGGTTCTACTCATCCAGAAGCACTGGCTGCCTTCTTAAAAGAAAAAGAAGCAGATGTAGGACTAGCTTTTGACGGAGATGGCGATCGTTTAATTGCCATTGACGAAAAGGGTGATATTGTTGATGGCGACCAGATTATGTTTATTTGTGCGAAATACATGAATGCAAACAATCGCTTAAAACATAATACGGTTGTCTCTACCGTGATGAGCAATCTAGGATTTTACAAGGGCCTTGAAGAAAATGGGATTAAGAGCATTCAAACAGCTGTTGGCGATCGCTATGTAGTCGAGGAAATGAAGAAAAGTGGCTATAATTTAGGTGGAGAGCAGTCTGGTCATATCATATTCTTAGATTACAACACAACTGGTGATGGCCTTCTGTCAGGACTGCAGCTCGTCAATATCATGAAAATGACGAAAAAGAAGTTGTCAGAACTAGCAAACGAGATGGAAAAATTCCCGCAGAAGCTCGTCAATATTCGTGTAACAGATAAGCATCATGTAACAGATAACGAAAAAGTTAAAGCAGTTATTGAACAAGTGGAAGCAGAAATGAATGGAAATGGACGTATTCTTGTCCGACCTTCCGGAACAGAGCCACTTGTGCGCGTCATGGCAGAAGCTCCAACCGAAGAACAGTGTCAATCTTATGTAGAGCGTATTGCTGAGGTTGTAAAAGCTGAAATGGGATTAAAAGAATAGAATATAGCTCCACTTTAATGAGCAAGGAGCATACTTTTCTATGCATAAGGGACTTTTGACAGCCCTTATGCATAGTTTGTTATTAGATACAATTTTTCCATCCAGTTATTAGTTGACGAGATTGGAAATGTGGGTTATGATGATCCTGTTTTTGTAAAAAGTTTTGCTGTTGTAACCTTAGAAGGTTTTATTCCGTCTATTGTAATTGTAACAAGAATTTTTTACAGAAACTTTACTCAAAATAGAAAGGTGGGCAGATTGCATCGATTTTTTTTAAAAGCGCCTGAACTAATTACTGGAGCGAAGGAGTAGTTAGTTGACGAGGAGGAGGGTTATCGAATGTTCGGCGGATACCTCCCGGTTGAAGATGCCAACCGAGATTTCTTCTTTAAAACATTGAGGCAACTTGATGGACAAAGAGAAGAAACCTGCATCACATCATAAAAAACAGAGATAAGGGGGCAAGTGCCCCTAATAAAAAGGATTCTTGCCCCCTTATTTGGGAGGAAGAATAATATGTGCGGAATCGTTGGTTATATTGGAAATAATGACTCAAAAGAGATTTTAATCAAAGGCTTAGAAAAGCTAGAATATAGAGGCTATGACTCAGCAGGAATCGCTGTAATGAATGCAGACGGCGTACATGTTTTTAAAGAAAAAGGCAGAATTGCGGATCTACGTAATATCGTCGATACAACGGTTGCAGCGAATATGGGGATCGGTCATACGCGTTGGGCGACACATGGTGTTCCAAGTGTTGTTAATGCCCATCCACATCAGAATACAACAGAACGTTTTACCCTTGTTCATAACGGTGTGATCGAGAACTACGAACTTTTAAAGGAAGAGTTCTTAATGGATGTAGCACTAGTGAGTGATACAGATACAGAAGTAGTAGTTCAGTTGATTGAAGTATTTATCAAAGATGGCCTAACAGTGGAAGAAGCATTCCGCAAAACGCTTAAGCTTGTAAAAGGTTCTTATGCGTTGGCGCTTTTAGATTCTGAAAATCCGAATACTATTTTTGTGGCGAAAAATAAAAGCCCGTTATTAGTTGGTCTTGGTGATGGCTTCAATGTTGTCGCAAGTGATGCCATGGCAATGCTTCAAGTAACGAACCAATTTGTTGAATTAATGGATAAAGAAATGGTGATCGTGAAGCAAAACGAGGTCACGATTCAAACGCTAGACGGAGAGATTATGACTCGTGCGCCATTTACAGCTATGCTTGATGCAAGCGACATTGAAAAAGGCACTTACCCTCATTACATGCTAAAAGAGATTGATGAGCAACCATTAGTGATTCGTAAAATTGTTCAAGAGTATCGTTCAGAAGATGGTGCACTGCATATTGATGAAGAAATTATTGCTGCCATGAAAGAGTCTGACCGTGTGTATATTGTCGCTGCAGGTACTTCCTATCATGCTGGATTAGTTGGAAAACAGCTGATTGAAAAAATGGCGAAGATTCCGGTTGAAGTTCATATCGCTAGTGAATTTGGTTACAATATGCCATTGCTTTCTGAAAAGCCGTTGTTTATTTTCATCTCACAAAGTGGAGAAACAGCTGATAGCCGTGCCGTTCTTGTAAATGTTAAAGCAATGGGCTATAAGGCATTAACAGTTACAAACGTTCCTGGTTCTACTTTATCTCGTGAAGCAGATTACACATTGCTATTACATGCTGGACCAGAAATCGCGGTAGCATCGACTAAAGCTTATACTGCGCAAATTGCTGTACTTTCTATCTTAGCGGCTGTAACTGGAAGAAGCCGTGGACATGAAATTGATTTTGACTTATCAAAAGAGCTTGGGATCATTGCTAATGCGATGGAAGTTCTTTGCGATGAGAAAGATGATTTCGAACAAATTGCCCGTGATTTCTTAACGGATACACGCAACGCATTCTTTATCGGTCGTGGAATTGACTACTACGTATGTCTAGAAGGTTCCTTGAAGCTGAAGGAAATCTCTTATATTCAAGCAGAAGGCTTTGCTGGTGGAGAATTAAAGCACGGTACCATCGCTCTAATCGAGGAAGGTACACCAATCATTGCTTTGGCTACGCAAGAAAGTGTAAACCTAAGCATCCGTGGAAATGTCAAAGAGGTCGTTGCCCGTGGAGCAAACCCATGCATCATTTCCATGAAAGGCTTGGAAATGAACGGAGACACATTTGTCATCCCAGAAGTGCATGATTTATTAACACCTCTTATCTCTGTTGTACCATTACAATTAATCGCCTACTACGCAGCCCTACACCGCGGCTGTGACGTAGATAAGCCACGTAACCTTGCGAAGAGCGTTACGGTGGAGTAAGGAAATTAGGGTTTTTAAATAAATTTGTTAACGAATAATAATGTTGTTTAAAGAATAATAGAGTCATTTAAAAAATAATAAAGTTGTTTAGATATGGAAGTTCAACACCCATTCGCTTATAATTGAAATAAGCGAACGGGTGTTTTTGTTTGGGGGGATTTTCAATGGAAATATCAATTGATAATTTAGATTTTAGTAACTTAGATAAAAAATTAAGCCATTTATCTAAAGAGCAAATTGTAGAATTAATAGCAGCATATTATGATGGAGAAAAAATTAAGGACCTTTTGTCAGAATATGAAATAAAAACAACCGTATCAAATCTAGTGAAAATATTTCCTGCAGTGTTAAATGGTGAGTATTGTATAAAATGTGAATCGCCTATTGTTATGCATCTAGAATCTAGATCTTACTCTAATTATTTTAATAATCATCAGAAATATTGTTCTAGTTGTGGACATCAAGAAGCATCTTTTTGTAGCTGTGAATTTTGTAAAAAAGAAAGAATGGAAGCAAAAAGATTAGAGGAAGAGTGCCAAAAAAGGTTAATAGAGAAGAAAAGACAATTATTATGTGATCATTATGAAGAAGATAATTGGGAGATGATTTTAGAGATAGATTTAAGCTTAGAAGATAGACTTTATTTAGCGGTTATATTACGAGGCGCTCTTTCAGAAGATACAAGCTATATTGAACCTCTAGAAAACATTATGGGGAAAATAGCACCTACAACAGAATATGAGAGAGAGATAATAAAGACATTAACAGGTAGAAACATTTTAGTTCCTAGCTTGAAATCAAAAGTAGATGACTTTGAAATAGAGTTTGTATCAGAAGATGAAGAACAATATAAAATTGCTTACTATATCTATAAAGTTCATTATCGCTTGAATATCATGCCAAAAGATGACGACTACGATGCTATGATTAAGCGGTTAATGTATCCTCTTTTGAACGATGAAGAAGGTTTTAAAGATTTTTGTTACGGGATATGGAGACAAGTTGCACTTAATGAATGCTTACAGTATTTGTTATATCAAATGCATAAAGTGGGCTACACATTTAATCATGGAGAGAAGACGATAAAGGTTTTTGAGGAGCTTTTAGAACATTTCTCAGTCTCGCAGATTTATAGCATTATTTATCGATCAGTTGCTAACAGCACTCAAAGATATCAAGCTAGAGAAATCACAAAAATCCATGCTCAGAATTCAGTCATAGCTTCATGTGAAAGTTATGGTCAACGAGCAATAGCGCAGGGGTGGAAATTAACTCATTATGCACGCTTAAGAGATTTACCGGAGACGTATATTAGCAATGTTTTATTTACATCAATTATGCAAATAGCAGAACTGGGTTTTTCAGAAAAACCTACGCCAGATTTCTAAATGAAATGAGGAGACTATATGGCTAAACGTCAAATAGGTTGGACTGAAGCAAAAATCTCTCGATACATTAAGGAAGGCAGAGGGCAAGGGGAACTTGCTCTTTATAAACCTTGGTTAACAATTCAAGATGTACCATCTAGCGGACGTGTACATCGTTTTATCGGCTGGAAAACTTCACGTGAGCACCATTTATTATCAGACTTAGAATTTAACTACCTTTGCTTTTGTGATTGGGCTGACAACGTAATAGATATTCGTGAGCAATTTCCCTTAGATCGAGAATTAACATTACAAATAGCAGACGACTTAGGTATAAAACATCCTCTTGATAATAAAACAAATACCACTATCGTTATGACTACTGATTTTTTCTTAACCGTACGTGAAGGATCTTCGATTGTTTATAAAGCTAGGACTCTTAAATTTGAAAAAGACCTCAATGACGAAAGAGTTATCGAAAAATTCGAAATAGAAAAGTGCTATTGGGAACGACAAGGGATTGATTGGGCAATCGTAACAGAAAAAGAATTACCACAAACTTTACTTAGTAATTTAAAGTTTTTACGGGATGCCTATTTTGTTGATGAAGGTGAAAAAGTAGATTTGCTAATGAACGAATGGGCTAGCTTCAATGGCACTGTACTTGAAAATTTACAAGCTTTTGATATGAAATATAATTTTGAAATGGGAACGGCAATTAGTTTATATAAACATGCACTAGCAAAGAAGTTAATAAAAGTTGATATGAATAATAAAATCGATTTAAAGGAAGATGTCACTAACGTCTTGCTTATGAATGCATCTGATTTTAAAAAGAGGTTGGCTTAATGAATTTTTATGTAAATGAAATTTTACAAGACTGCCAGCAAGAAATTTTATATAGAATTCTTTGGCTAGATTCAGGCAATTCAATTATGTATGTTTTAGAGCTTAATAGCCCAAAAGCATTCCCCGAAAAAAAGTTAGTTTCTGAAATGACAGATTTAATCATTGTTGGAGATTGGAGAAAGATTATCGATAACTCCTATGATGTAATAGTGTCTAATGAATATGAAAATAAACATTACGTAGCGAGAGATGCTGCATGGGCAATTATTGAAGATATTGTAAAAGAAGAGCCGGTTATTTACGAAAAGTCTTTTCGCACCAAGTTAATAAAGGAAGCTCAAGAGAAGCACAATGTAACCTATCCAACTATACGCAAATATTTATATAAGTATTGGTCTAGAGGAAAAACGATAGATGCCTTACTACCAGACTATAAAAATTCCGGTGCAAAAGGAAAAGAGCGAAAAGCTGGAGAAAACAAGCGAGGTAGACCTCCTGTTTATGGCGTTAAAGGAATAAATGTTGATGAAGAAACAAAGAGAATTTTTAGATTAGCAATTGAAAAATACTACCTTACTTCTAAGCAAAATAGCTTAACAGTAGCATATAAGTTTATGTTAAAAGAGTTTTATGCAGAGAATGTTTATTACGAAAATGGCGTTGAGAAAGTGTTATTAAAGGACGAAGATGCTATTCCTACTTTTACACAATTTAAATACTGGTATCAAAAAGAATACAAAGCTTCTGAAGTGTTGACAGCAAGAAAAGGTGAAAAACGTTTTAATAAAGATCATCGTGCAATACTAAATACATCTCAATCAGAAGTATTCGGACCAGGCTCTCGTTATCAAATCGATGCAACAATTGCAGACGTTTATTTAGTCTCCGAAGTAAATCGAAATTGGATTATTGGGCGTCCTGTAGTGTATTTAGTAATGGATGTATTTAGCCGAATGGCAGTCGGAATGTACGTAGGATTAGAAGGGCCTTCATGGGCTGGAGCGATGATGGCATTAACAAACGTTGTAGCTGATAAAAAAACGTATTGTGCAGAACATGGCATTGAAATAAGTGAAGATGATTGGCCGACTCGTTATCTACCAGAAATTTTGTTAACAGATAAAGGTGAATTTGAAGGATACAATGTTGAACGACTGGTAAAAGCATTTAATTTACATGTTGAGAATGCAGCTTCATATCGCGCAGATTGGAAGGGCATTGTCGAAAAGCAATTTGATTTGATTCAAAAGAAAGTGAAGCCATTACTACCAGGTTATATTGATGTGGATTTTCAAGAGCGTGGAGCAAAGGATTATCGTTTAGATGCAAAATTAACGTTGAAGGAATTTACACAAATTTTAATTAAGCAAATTCTACAATACAACACGAAACACTATTTAAAAACATATGTGAGAGATAAAGATTTAGTAGCTGCTGATGTACAACCTATTCCTATTGAGATGTGGCGATGGGGCATTCAAAATCGTACAGGAAAGTTAAGAGCTTTTTCAGAGGAATTAGTAAAATTACAGTTATTACCACAAGGGAAAGCAACAATAAATCATAAAGGAATACAGTTTAAAGGGATTTCTTACAGTTGTGATAAAGCAATTAAAGAAAGCTGGTTTGAAAACGCACGAATGAAAGGCTCTCGGAAAATAGAGATAGCTTATGATCCTAGAAATATGAGCCAGGTTTATGTGATAGATGAATCAATAGAATATTTTGAAGAGTGTTATATGTTAGAAGTTTCTAAAAGGTATGAAGGATTGAGTTTAGATGAAATAACATATTGGAAACAACAAGAAAAACTCATTGAACAAGGGCAAAATCACAAGCATCTTCAAAAAGAGATAGATTATATAGCGGATGTTGAAGCTATTATTAAGCAAGCAGAAACAGAGAAAAAAGCTCAACAGGATAAAACATTAAGTAAAGCTGAACTAGTAGGTGCGATTCGAAATAATCGTAAAGCTGAAAAAGATAGACAGCGTAAAATTGAGTCTAAGCCAATCGTTGAAAAACAAATAGAAGCAACAGAGGTTATTCAATTTCCTCAAACCGCTGCTGAAACAGACTTTAAGCGACCTAATGTGCGAGAGTTTCTAAAGCGTAGAAAGGAAGATAAAGATGAATGAACAATCGAACTTCCGAAATATCACGCCAGCTATATATACAGAGCAAGAGGTACTCAATTTTAGAGGAAATCCGTTAATTGAAGCGTTACCACTTATCCTATCACCAGAAGAAGCATACGAGAAGCTAAGCTATTACCCACCTTACGAGGAGGAAGAGGTGAATTTACCAACTCATATACGTTACCATACGATTCCTCGTATCAATAAGTTTTTTCAGCCAGTTATGCAACACTTAGATTTAGAACAACGATTTTCAAGATTACTTCGTCATGGATATGTTAGTAGAAATCCTAGATTACCAGATTACAATCGTGCATTAAACGGATCTCAAGATATTCGTTCAACAGCATCGAGTATGACGTTAATGGGCTTTTCAGGTATTGGTAAAACAACTGCTATAGAGCGCATTTTATCGCTTTATCCGCAAGTTATTTTACACGAGCACCCATTGAATTTGATGCAAGTTGTATGGATAAAACTGAATTGTCCGCACGATGGTTCTTTAAAGTCACTATGTTTAGATTTCTTTTTAAAAATGGATCATCTACTTGGAACGAATTATTATGAGAAATTTGGTAGTCGCCGAAATTCAATAAGCTCTATGGTCACTAGAATGGGTCAGATTGCTAGGTTACATTGTATCGGAGCGATAATCATTGATGAAATTCAGCATTTATTAGCTACAAGAGATAATAATTCTGAAAAGATGATGAACTTCTTTGTTACGTTAATTAACGAGGTAGGTGTGCCAGTAATATTAATCGGTACAATGAGAGCCAAAGCGGTGTTGCAACAAGATTTTCGTCAAGCACGTAGAGGTAGTGGACAAGGCGATATGGTTTGGCAGCAAATGAAAAAGGATGACGATTGGGCTTTGTTGATTGAAAGTCTATGGGCGTATCAGTGGATTAAAAATCGAACCGATTTGACGGATGAATTAAATCAAACTTTATATGACGAAAGCCAAGGAATAGTAGATATTGCAGTTAAACTGTTTGCCTTAGCACAAGGGAGAGCTATTGAAACAGGTGCAGAGGTTATTACTTCAGCAGCTATTAAACAAGTAGCAAAAGATGATTTAAAGCTCGTACAACCTATGTTAAAAGCATTAAGAGATGGGCGAACATCAGAGTTGGAAAAATATGCTGATATTATGCCGATGGATATTGAAGAATATTTAGTATTAAGGCAATCTAAAATCGATTTAAGAGCAACAATTCAGAAGAAAAAAGAGCTACAAGCTCAAAAACGTCAAGAAAAGCAATCTACTTATGTAGATACTATTATGAGTTCGTTAATAGCATTAGGAATCGATGTTGAAATAGCGCAAAAAGCTTCAACAAAGACAATAAATGAACATGGAGATATAGATTTACCTTCACAAATGAAAATGGCTATTACTTTATCAGAAGAATTAATTATGCCAAAAGAAAAAATAGCCAAGAAACAAAAAGGAACGTTATTGAAAATCGAAGAACAAGCAAAGAAAAATAGACAATCAAACTATGAAGCATTGAAGGAAGCAGGGTATGTAAAGTCGCCATTGGATAAATTTGCAATGTAGGAGGTAGAAAAAATATGCTCAGTTACTTCCCAGAACTCTATCCAGATGAATTGTTGTATAGTTGGTTTGCACGTTATCATGACCATTCTAGTAATGAAAGTCCAAAACAAACAATGCAAGAATTATTCGGAAATATAAGTTCGGTAGCTGTAGTCGACCTGCCTAATAATTTAAATAGATTTTATGAAAGAATCGATCATTTTAATCCTCCGAAAATAAATGATTTGATTAGAAATCATACTTTATATAATTACTATACGTTTTTTCAAACAAAGGATATTAAGAAAAGAGCAATGGATTACCTAAAGTACGGCGGTAAACCGGGGGCAATTCATATGTTCCTCGGTATTGTTGCATCCACAATAAAAGGGTGGCAATATCTTCGCTTTTGTCCTAGTTGTGCAAAGCAAGATAGAGAAAAGTATGGCGAAGCTTACTGGCATGTTAGCCATCAATTACCGAAAGTATATCACTGTCATTTACATCAAGAGTTACTTCACAATTCAACTATAGAATTACGCAACCCACATAAACATGAATTTATTTCAGCTGAAAAAGCTATTTTAACAACGCCACACTTAGTTAATTTAAATTCACCAAAGACTGAACAACATTTGAAGAGGCTTTCAGAAGAAAGCGTTAATTTAATAAATCTTATAGAAAAGATTGAAATAGAAGCATTATCAGCTATTTATAAATATTTAATGCAAATTAACTGGTACGCTAATTATTTAGGGAAAGTACATCAGCAATATTTCACACAGCAATTCAAAAAATATTACGGCAAAGAATTTCTAACACTAGTTGATTGTGATTTTGATGAACATTCCGATACGTCATGGATAAGAAATATTGTTAGAAAGCACCACAAAGCATTTCATCCTGTGCCACACTTGTTGTTATTAGGCTTTTTCAACGTGTCAGTTAAAGAGTTAAAACAGCTTAAGGGACAGCGGTATGAGCCATTTGGACAAGCACCATATTACTGCTTAAATCCAGCAGTGGATCATTATAAAAAACGCGTTATAGCAGATCTAACAATTACTACTTGTACAGACACAAGAAGACCTGTCGGAACATTTAGTTGTGATTGTGGATTTGTTTATTCGCGACGCGGACCAGATATAGATGAAAATGACGTTTTTATGATAGGCAGAATCAAAGCGTTTGGCGATATATGGCTAGCGAAATTAAAAGAGTTAGTTGCTAGCGGACTGAGTTATTACCGGATTGCGCAAATTTTAGATTGTGATTATGCAACGGTGAAGAAGTATGCTCAGCAGCAAAAAATCAACAATTTAGAAGACAATGTATCAGTATTTGTTTTAAAAAGCGAAAAGGAAAAGGAATGGATAAATTTATTAAGGAAATACTCTAGCTTTACAATAACGCAACTCCGTAAAGAAGCGCCTGCATTATATACTTGGCACTATCGGAACAATAGAGAATGGTTGAAAGAACATTCTCCCAAAGCACCTACAAAATCAATTATAAATAAACGGGTGGATTGGGAGAAACGAGATTTAGAAGTATTAGTTCAGGTAAAGCGAGCTGTTAAAGAATTACATGCTACTGAAAAGCCTGTGTATGTAAGTAAAAGTCGAATAGGAAAAATGATTGGGCAATTGTCATTGATTGAGAAGCTGTTAGATAAATTACCAAAGACAAAGGCCTATCTTGATCAACATCTAGAAACGCGTAAGCAATATCAAATTCGACGTATTAAATGGGCATGTAAAAAGCTCTATCTAGAAAATGAAGAACAGATAATAGAATGGAAAGTTCGCCGTTTAGCCGGGCTTAGAGATACTTTAAGTGTAGAAGTAGGAAGTGCGTTACGAAATGAAATTAGGCTTTATCAACAAGGGGAAATGCGGATTGAAACTAAGACCATGGACATTTGATAAGGATAAAGAGGTCGATTTGAAATGGATAGGCAATGCAAAAATAATTGATGGACAATGGTGTATTAGAGCTGGCTTTGAAGTTGATAATCGAATTGAGATATTAGAGTATCCGATTGCAGTATTGCCTTTATTAAAGGTAGGGGCATTTTATAAAGATGGGCAAAGAATGGAGTCCAATACTACAGGTATTATTTATGATGTGAAAATTCCTCAGTTAAATCAATATAAGATTGTTAGTGCATTAAATGCATGTAAAGAGTTTGGTTACTATTTATATGCAAATCCAGAATTAATGAGCCAGTCAGTATTTGAATTTGTAGTGGAAGGTAAAACATATTACCTTCCTCAATTTGAATATATTCGTGCTGTATTTGCTGTTAATAAAGTGATAACTAATGCAATGATGCAACCAAATGGCTTAGAGATGTTGGTGAAAAATTCTAGTTTAAACAATCAACGTGCTTATTTAGAACTCGCGGAGGATATTCCAAATAACATTGTAAAGGATGAAAACTTTATTCGTTACTTTGCTTGGTTATATTTTAGCCCACAAAATAAAGTCTCTTTTGAATCAATTTATATGTTACTTACGCTTAAACAAAGTAATAAAGAGTATTTGAGGTTAGAAGTGAGGCTCTCTGACATTTTTAATACACATATTCAATTTAGAGGATTACAAAACGACGATAAGTTTTTGATATTGCAATGGTTAGGCTCCGATATGGAAGGAACTACCTTTACGGATATAGAAGTTAAACATAAGGCATTTAAGCAAAGGATAGCTGCACCGGGTAAACGTAAATATCGAAAATCATTCAAGCAGGATGAGGTAGAAAATATATTAAATGATAATCATGCTGAACGTTCAAAGCAGGATGCAAATCAACAGGAGCAGGAAATTCAAAGCACTCAATTTCAATTTGGAAAGCTTGCAGCTGTACATAAAGTATTTGGTGATACCCAAGAAGTGAACCAAGGTGATATTTATATGTCCAATATAGGGCAAGGTGGCGGTATTCGTAAGCAACAACAAATAGTAGGGCTTGATGAATCAATTTATGGAGGAACAATTCAACCAATTGAGTTTAAAACGTTAGAAGTTACGAAAGATATTAGAGGGCAAGGGTTGGAGAAGTTTATAAAAATAATTCAATTGCTAGCACAGGATACAAATGTATATCAAGTAGCGATGAATTTTGTTCATTTACCATTAGGAAGGAAGTTTTCATTTTTACCAAATGGTACAAGAAGAATTTGCTGTCTAGTATATATACAAAATAAGATGAATAATAAGGAATTCTATGTGTTTGAAGTTGCAACACCTGATGGTAAAACTTTATCCACATTGATTATAGAGATTACTAATAAGACCAATAAAGAGTTTCATATTTCGAAAATTATCAAAGAACTTGTTCTTAATAGTGGCAGTTGGAAAACTAAAGAGCTATTAAAATCTAGTTTTAAAAGGTTAAAACATGTAAAGCAAGATTCATATGAATGGAAAATAAGATTAGAGTCAAATCTTCAATAGAGGAGATAAACAATGATCGTAGTGAATATTTTCGGAGAAATTAAACCAATTGTAATCTCAAAAAAACTAGGGATTACGTTATCTAATCTTCCTCAAGATTGGCAGGAAGGATTAATAGAAACAATGGAGGAAGAAATTTATCACAGGGAATATGTTGTTAAGAAATACAATGATCCTGCAAATATTAAACTATATAACGCTAAAAAAATTGTTGAACATAAGAACTTCTTTGGAATATTGGAGCAAAGTAATGAAGATTATTTGAAAGAAATAGCAAGCAAATTAATTTGTATAAGTATTGAGGATTTTGAAAACTCAATGCTTCAAAAGAAGAACCCCTATATAGATAGTCCGACGTGTGAAATAGAGTATGCAGAGAAATGGATTAATTTATACGAATTTTTAATCAGGAATGATTGTAATAAAGAAAAATTGATGCCATTAACGTGTATGTATTCATCAGAAAAAAGCTTATTTGAACAGACCTATGTATTAAGAACTATATATGCTGAAATGAGTTTTGATATTAAAATGGTGCCAATTGTTTTTAATCAAAGAAAAATTAATAGCCTTATAGACTTTGGGAAAATGATAGATTCATTTCTTGAGAAGGAAGAAAATTTTGATATGTTAGATTATATTCTGACTGCTATTGCAGATGATAGCAATTATAACGCATACCATCTTTTTAAAAATTATTCCTTAATTGAAATGATAATAGGAAAAGAGGATTTTAAGGATCCAATAAAATTCGATAATAAATTAGCTGAGTTTATAGAGTTAGATAGATATACGAATAAAAAAAAGGAGGTGTTTGCAAAAATCATTCGACAAATTCGTAATAAAATAGCACATGGGGATTTTATTGGTGTACGGAAGAAATTAGAAGACTATGCTGCCAGTTTTATGAAAAATTATTACTTCGATTACTTTGAATATAGTAGAGAAAATTGGATCTATCTAAATATTTGCTGTGAATTAGATAGAATTTTAGCAGATATTATTTGGAAGTTGATTTCAGAGGATAGAATCTAGAAACGGAGAGTTACTTTAATAGATTTTAAAAATAGTGGATTGGTAACATGATGAATGATTGTAATCTAAAGCCAATGCATTCTGATTAGTTTTTAAGAATTCATTGGCTTTTTGAATCAATTGTAAAAAATGTGTCGACTATTAGCAGTTATGTTACGTAAAGGAACTACTGAATACTAGATTTTTGTTACAGAGCTATAGAATCAATATCTCTTCTTCATTTGCAAATTCATTATCTATAAAAAACTCTTTTACTTTTTGCTGATTGGCTGTGTAGATAATTAGCACTAAGGATTTAATCGCTCGACTACATGCTACATAAAATAATCTGTTTGTTTTATGTAAAGTTGTCTCCTTACCTTGAGCTTCATTATCTATATCTGTTGCTGATTTCTCTTTTACACCAAATAATTTTTCATAGCTAAATAAACGACCTTTTGCACTGTAATCATCGATAATTACTTGAACATGATTATATTCTAATCCTTTTGAACCTTGTTGTGTAATGATATCCGAAACTCCATCAATATACTTATAAAAACTTACTAACTCTTTAAAATCGACTTCGAAAGCACATTTCCAACCCGTTTCTTCTTGAAAATCTCCTTTTAGTTTTGCTGGAACCTCAAATAAATTAGATTTAAGAATTGCTTCACATACATTCCCTACAGTAATGTCATCATTAAATATTTCTAAAAGCATTTTAAAATCAATTCCTATATCTCTCAATATTCTATAAGAGTCGATATTTTTTTGATCCAATTCTTCAAATCTGTGACTAAAGATTTTCAATATTCGATGTAAATTAAAATCATCTTTTGCTTTCCAAGCTAGATACAATGGTATAACTATTTGTCTAAAAAATGTATGTTCTCTAGATTCTCCATTTATTGTTCTATCTGTATCTTTACCAGATTTAAATGCATCAAACAACTTTAAAAAGTTATTTCTTTCTGCTGCTAATCTATGCTCTAATACCAATTTATATGGGCTATACTCACTGTCTATATTATTATTTACAACCTGCGTCCTGATCTTTACCAGTATTTCCTCTTCAACCCTGTTTCTTGGTAATTCGTGATTAACAAGGCATATTCGAAGTAATCCTTTATTTATTCTGTCTTCAGTACAAACTTCTTGTTCCAAATTATCAATATTTTTTCTAAGATTATTTGTAAAGTTTACTATCCTTCCATAACTTCTCCAATTTACCTTTTTTTCTGGCATTTCTAATCCAATTAATGACTGAATCAAATCGGCTTTTCCATCCAAATAAACTCTTTGCATTATGTCTCCAAAGAGACCTAAACAAATTTTATTTTTTTTGTTTAATTTCAAAAAAGCCTCTAATACTTCTTTATTCGTATCCTGACACTCATCAATTAAAATAATCGGATACTTATGGCACACAATTTTTCTAAACAATTCGTTTGAATCCAATAGAAGACAGAATATTTTTAACACTTCTGAGTGAGTTAAAGATCCCTTTCCATTTATCGAACTCTCTGGGGAATAATTAAAAATCTGTTTCCCCTCAATTTCACTCCTTTTTAGATAAAGAGAATTCAATTTGGTTTCTTGAGATTTTGTTAATTTTTCCTTCCCAATATAAGTCTCTATTTCTTTATCACAAAAAAGAAGTAATGCTTCTTTAATATTACGGTTATACCCTTTTATTAAATTCCATACATAACTATGAATTGTTGAAATATCAAACAATATATTTTCTGGAGTTCGAGAAATTATTTCTTCACTAGCAACTTTTGTATATGTTATAACGGCAATTTTTTTATTAGTTTTCTTTAAATAATCCCCGCTGTTCTTAGTAATATTCATTAGTAAATTTACTAACGAACGTGTTTTACCTGCACCTGCGCCAGCATTTAAAAAAAAGCTTTTTGGGTTAGTTAGTGATGCATATGATTCAAGCAAATCATCAATATAATCATCTGCTTTATTATACAGTTTCATATACATTTTCCTCCTCAGCTTTACTTGTTTTTCCTTCTGATGTTAGCTGCTCTTCTAACCATAATAATCCGTCTAAAATATATTTAGGGCATTCTATAAAATTATCTTCGTCAAATTCATTAATAAACAATAAATCGAGGGCAAATTCGGATTTTACATTTTTCGCATTAACAAATGTAAATAATTGTTCGGCATGTTGAATGTTTAAGTTGTTTATATCTTCTACTTCTTTAAATAAAGCATTTATATTTACAATAAGCTCACTGAATAGATTATTTTCCACATCTAAATCTCTAAACATTTCAAAATTTTTAAGTGCTATCGCATCCTCAAATGTTCTCGCATAAATATTTTCACTATATTTTTCATATTGATATGCTATACGGATAGGATAATTTATTTTATCTTCTTGCTGCTTACTAATAAGTTGATGAATTAACTTATCATCTAAAATTGATTCAGAAACTCTTTTACCAACTACTTTACCGACTCTATATTTTTTATGTGACTTCCGCTCTTCTCGAGACTTCATAAACCAATTATTAATAGTAGCGTTAGAAGATTTCAATTCTTCACCAACATTTACATATGTCTTTGTACCATCCATTTTTACAGAATCTATATCTGTAATGATTAAGGTAGGACGATTTATTAACTTTAAAAAAGGTATAAACCGATTGGCATAAGCACCACCAACTTCTAAAATTGTAATATAACGACTTGTTAGACTACTGACATGCTTTCTAATTAATTCTGGTAATAATATTCTTTCTGAGACCCCCTCTATTAAAATAACTGCATCAGCAAAAAATAGATCATGCTCATATAATTGCAAGTATTTTTGTACAAATTTTTTATTAGACAAACCTTTTAACTGTTTACCCTCATCATTAAAAGTAGCTACTGGATCTAAAGTAATTTCTCTCAGATTGATTACTTCAGAAGAAAAAACATCATCTTGCAATCTCCTATTAAAGTAAATCAATTCATCAATATCAGCCTTATAAGTAATATGACTTGAATGTGTGCTAATAAGTAATTGAGTGGCAAACACAGCATCTATATCTGTCTCTTCTGGAGATAATTTAATTAATTGATACGCTTTATCAATAAATACTTTTTGGGCTTGAGCATGTAAATGTGCTTCTGGCTCTTCTATTAATATCAAGTGAAGTGGCTCTATAATTTTTTCGTTTTCTCCCCCAAAAGCTAATCGTTCTTGTTTAAAAATATTTAATTTAAAAAACATCGCAATTAAATTCTGATACCCTAGACCGTTATTTTGTTCTGGTAAAAAATACTGCTCGTCATTTATCCCATCTTTATGTGTATTAAGTAAAAGGTTTGCTTCTCCCTTAATAGAATCAGACAGATTTATTTGTGGACGAACTGTTATTGATGGACTACCGAAACCAGGGTAACCTAAATCTCCCATCTTTGTTTGGATAGGTTTGATACTTTCTTCTAAATGCTGCTTAAAAACTTTTTTAGAATGTGTAATAGCATTTAATATCGTAAAATCTTTCTCTGAATATTGATTAATTGGATTTAAATAATCATTATAATAGCTAGAAAATAGTTTAGATAATTTTCTTGTATTATTTAAATTAATTTTTGTTCCATCAATAGTATCGCCATCTTCATTTGAATCTATCAAGCCTCTTTGTGCGCCAATTACACTAACTTTAACAATGTTTTTTAATGGATTTGTAGTTAAACTAGTGGATTCATTATAAATATCACCATCCTCTATATCTGGATTAGAAATATAATATTTAATTGTGAAATATTTTTTAAATCTACTATCAGTTGCTAAAAATGATTTGAAATTACTTGGCCAATGATCTTCTGTTATTTTGTCTAGATCTTCTGATTCTACATCGTGACTTCCTAAAGTTTGTTCTTTCCATTTATTAACTGAATATTTAAATTTTTTATAGTCGATTATTAGTTTTTCGAAATCAGTGGGTTCATAAGTATATGTTACAGATACCTTTTCACATTCTTTATTTAAATAAGGAATTAATGATTTAACGTGATATAATTCTGTCTCTTCTATACTTAAAGTCACTTTTAAAGTAGGAAGTAGTTGCATCATTCTACTATATAAATCAGCTAACTCTAATTCTTGTCCATCTTCATCATGTTTGGAATAATACAAAGTAAATAGATTATCTAGTTGACTCCAATTTCCAATTGTTACATCATAAATATTAAAAGATTTTTTATCTGTTAAAAATTTCACTAAAATTTCAATTGCTGAAGTTTTCCCACTATTATTAGGGCCAATAAATAAATTTTGCTTCTGAGATAAACAAACTTTTACATCCTTCAATTTTTTATAGTTTTTTATATACAATTTTTCAATAAACATGATATATCCCCTCCTTAGGTATAATTTTACCATGGAAAATGGTGGATATGAATTTATCATTATGACTACTAAAAAACTACTAATGAGACCGTGTTTTTGAGTATAGGTTGATTTAGTGCTGGGAAGAGCATCATCAATAAAAAGTGATTTAGTTTGATAGCTTTTCTAGAGAGGGATGCCATATGAAAGAAATGCAATTATGAATTGGTGAATTATTGTAAAATGGTAATGCAAATTATAATAAACTTTAAAATATCGAAGGAATGATAGTATGTATAACTTATTAAAAAAAGATAGCTTAACAGGAGGTGTTATTTCTACTCTTCTTGAAGAAAGTTTTAAAGGAAGAAAACATTTGAAGAAAAAAGAATTACAAAAAATTCATAATGTATTGATCAATTTAAATTTTTTTAGAGAAGAAGCAGAAGAAGTTCATTTTTCTGATGAAAAGATTACAAAACAACGGTCAAAAGAAAGCAGTGATCTACTATCTATATCAAGAGAAGAAAGAAAAAGAAATTATGTGACTGTATTTCCAGAAAATACGTTTATTTTATATGATGGGATTCACGCAGCAGGCGGAGCTTTTAATTATATATATAGAGCCAAAGGAGGGAGAATATATTGGAATGAAAATGGTTTAATATCTTACAATACAATTTATTGCACAATAGATGAAGAAGGTATGGGGTATTATACTCTAAAGGAAGATGAAATAGATATTTTTTCAGATGAAGTAGAGAAAGAATTGACAAATGTTTATGCACTAGTTGAAGGAATAGGATCAATAGAAACCCTTATTTTAAATCTAACAACAATAAAACAAGATTTTATGCGAGATTATCCAATAGAATATTTACTATACCCAAAAGATGTAGAAAACTTATCAACTTTTTCATTAGAATTAAAGCAACAAATTTGGGATGTTGTAATAGAGTTAGTAAAAGATCTTTTAATGGAACCCTCTAAAGAACAACAGGATATTTTGAACTTTCTTGTAGTTTTTTTGGAGAAGTTAAACATCCAACCTAAAGCCTGTAACTGCTAAACTAAAATCAACAGTTTCTGCTAGGTAGGAATGAACACTTTTACCAAAATAATCAACAGTTAAGCTATCATGATTCTATATCATTATTGTTTAACTGGAGGATTTGAAAGGTGGAAAAATTACTATTGTACGTTGAAATACATCAACTAAAAAAACAAGGATTTAAAATAGCAGCCATTTCGAAAAAATTAAAGATTTCTAGAAACACAGTTTACAAGTATTTGAAAATGAATTTTGATGAAGCATCCGAATGGGTTATTTCAACCGGGAGTAGAGCAAAGAAATTAGATTCACATCGGGATCTTATTTTAGGCTGGCTTAAAGAACATCCAGATCTCTCTTCTGCTCAAGTGGAGGACTGGTTAAGAGAGCAATATCCTACAATAAAAATTGGTAGCAGCACTGTTCGAGGATATGTCAGCGAAATGCGGGATATTTACCATATTCCAAAGGTAGTTCGTGTTCGAGATCATGAATCTGTCGAAGAACTCCCGATGGGTCAACAGGTTCAAGTGGACTGGGGTGAAATAACCGTTAAGAATCAAGATAAAAAGTCTGTTAAATTATACTTTATTACCTTCGTACTCTCCCATTCTCGTTATAAATATGTAGAATGGCTGGACAGACCTTTTACTACAAAGGATACAATCCGTTGTCATGAAAAAGCCTTTCAATTTTTGGGAGGAATTCCGAAGGAAATTGTTTATGATCAGGATCATTTGATAACTGTTAGTGAAAATGCTGGTGATATTATCTTAACGGGGGAATTCCAAGCTTACAAGCAAGAACGTGGGTTTCGAGTATATCTATGCAGAAAGTCAGATCCGCAGAGCAAAGGGAAAGTTGAAAATGTAGTGAAATATGTAAAAATGAACTTTGCGAAGCATAGAGTATTTCCAAATCTAGAAGCCTGGAACGAGAAGTGTTTGGCGTGGTTAAAGAGGACAGCAAATTACAATATTCATCATACAACTAAAAAGAGACCGGCAGAAGTGCACGCCCTGGAAAAGCAACACTTAACCCCAGTCTCATCCCTGCTTTCTTTCGAAAGCAACCTTGTAGCTAGTATAACAAGAACTGTTCATAAGGACAATGTGATCAAATATAAATCTAATCGATATTCTCTTCCATTAGGAACTTACCGTCCAAGAGGAGACAATACGGTTTATCTTGAAATACAAGATGAAGTACTTATTATTAGAGCAGATCTTCAAGGAGAAATATTAGCAAAACATACAATATGTCACGGTAAAGGAGAACTGATAAAAAATCGACAGCATACAAGAGATCGTTCAAAAGGAATTCAAGCCTATAAAGAGACCATTATTCGCCAATTCAAGGATCAAGAAAAAGCTTTGAAGTTTGTGAATGAAGTAGCCCAGCATTATCCGAGATATGTAAGAGATCAGTTGCAGGTCATACAATACACTATTACCCATTTCCGGCCTCAAATAGAGGACGCCCTCGTTGTTTGCGTAAAAGAGCAGCTTTGGAGTGCAAACGATTTACGTGATATTGCACAACATTTAACTAGATTAAAAGAAGGAAAAGATGTACCCCCTGCTTCTATCGAAGCTAAAACAGATAACCTCGCAACAAAAGCCACAGCAGTAAAAAGGGAAGTAGAGTATTACACGAATATAATAAGAGGTGTTTCATAATGACTAGCACTGTACATCTTTTACAAGAACAATTCCGCCATCTTCGGATGGTGGAAACGGCCGATGAGCTACCCATATTACTACGAAATGCGGAGAAAACCTCGTGGACTTATCAAGAGTTTCTGCAGGAACTTCTAATGCATGAATTGAAGAAACGGGAAGAAAAGAACGTTGAAAAGAGATTAAAATGGGCTAAATTCCCGTATCTCAAAACACTTGATGAATTTAATGTGGAAGAACAAATATCGCTAAGTACACGTCAATTAAACCAATTAAGGGAACTAAATTGGCTAGAACAACAATACAATCTAATTCTATTGGGACCTCCAGGTTCAGGTAAAACTCATATTAGTATAGGGCTAGGTTTAGAAGCCATTCAAAGGGGCTATAAAGTTACCTTTTCTACAATGGGTGAACTCGTCCATTTACTAAAAACAGAAGAGTATATAAGGAAGTCCCAAATTCAGATAAAACGCTTAAAAGAGTCAGATATGGTGATTATTGATGATTTAATGTATATGGCAATGGATCAGAGGGAAGCGAATCTACTTTTTCATCTAATTAATCATCTTTATGAACGTAGTTCAATCATCTTAACCTCCAATAAAGGGCCAGAAGAATGGGGAGAACTAATGGGAGATCAAGGAATTACGACAGCGATTTTAGACCGTTTACTCCACAGAGTAGAGATAATTCAATTGAATGAAAATGACAGCTATAGAATAAAACATCGAACTACCATTTTCGGAAAAGAAAGTGTTCAAAATTAATTAGCAAAAAGTGTTCAAAACTACTTGACGGTTACAAAGCCTATCATATAATGCAAATTTTGGAGTTTTATAAAGAGAATAATCAACAAGTCAATATAGAAAGGTTTTATAAGATATTAGGTACCATAGGTGCTAATACTCAGAAAGAAAAGTATATAGTAAATGAAAAAGAGATATTAAAGCTCTCGGAAGAGCTAAAAACAATTAAAGCTGGAATAGAAATGGCTGATACTTATCATGATTTAATTTATAGAGCGTTGAAACAGATCTTTGATGGTAATCTTTCAAGAGGGTTGAAAGAAGTCAAAATAGATAACGGTATAAAACGTGTTGATATAGTATTTGATAATTTCGCTAAAAATGGGTTCTTTGCTTATGTAAGTGACTCATGTAAAGTGTACTGTCCTAAGATTTTAGTTGAATGTAAAAACTATAACTCAGATCCAAAGAATCCAGAAATAGATCAATTAATAGGCAGATTAGGAAAGCATACAGGAAAATTAGGTATTTTAGTATGTAGGACTGTTGAAGACAAAAAACGTTTATTAGAAAGATGTCAAAAAGCATTGCGTAAAGAACAGGGGCACATAATTTTTTTAACAGATGATGATATACGTCAGTTATTAGTATTTAAAGCTAATAATGATGATGATGGGATATTGCAATTATTAATGGTTAAATGGGATTGTTTAGTTTTAGAACAAGAATTAAAGTAACTTTTTTAAACATCTTTATTATTCTTTTTCTATTGAGAAAAAACATAAAATAATATTTTTAAACAACTTTTGTAACCTCCTTCAAGGTTAGTGTAGAGGAGGTTATTGTATTTTTAGCAGCAAAATTAAACAACTTTATTATGTCTATACAAAATTTGTAGATTTGAAATAAAGTCGCGATGTTTATAAAAAAGATGCGAAGCTTTGCCCCTTTGGATATGATTATCTAAAGGGGTGTTTTTGTGTCGAAAAGAAAAAGAACATCTAAAATTGATAAGTGGATTAAAGAAGGTCGGGGGACGGGCAGTGGGGAAGATTATCAGCCTTGGCTTAAAATTCAAGATGTTTCCTCATTAGGTCGATCAACAAGATTAGAAGGTATAAAAACCGGTAGACAACATGAGTTTTTATCGGATTTGGAACGGAACTACTTTTATTTAACTGAATTTTCGGATGTTATTGTAGATATTCGTGAACAATTTCCTTTATTACCACAAGAAGAGACGATTGTCATTGCTGAAGAGCTTGGGATTAAACACCCAGCTGATCCGAAAACAGGCGTTCCAATTGTTATGACAACGGACTTTTTATTAACAGTTGATAAAGGGCAAGGTGTATTTGAAGTCGCTCATACTATAAAAATGAAAGATAAGCTGTTAGAAGAACGTGTGTTAGAGAAGTTTGAAATTGAATGGGAATATTGGAAGCGTAGAAGCATTAATTGGGCAACTGTAACAGAGGAAGAAATTCATAAGACAATGGCAAGAAATATTAGTTATATCGATGATTATTTTGATATTCGTAGCTATGATGTATATCAAGAAATGGATGACCAGCAAATTGAAGCTTTATCCATGTCTCTTATGAATCGCCTATTGAATAATTCACGAAGTATGCGTGAAATTACTAATGAGTTTGATACAGATACACACTTGCATCATCACGGCAAGTCAAGCCCCTGAAGGTGTATGATTGGGCAGATACTATGATTGAATTAATACATTTTTGGATGCTGAAATTGTGGAGGAAAGAAAAAATGAACAAAACTGAGCGGCAGCTTGCAATCACGCTTGAATTACAGCGAAACAAAACGCTGAGGGCAGAAGATTTGGCTTCTCAATTTGAGACAAGTGTGCGTACGATATATCGGGATATTCAAGCACTGAGTGAGGCTGGGGTTCCGATAATAGGCGCCACGGGCCTGGGTTATTCCTTAATGGAAGGATATTTTCTGCCCCCGGTTAGTTTCACAGCAGAAGAGGCCGTATCCCTGCTCATGGGAGCTGATTTTATCGAACAAAGGTTGGATACAGATTACGGTATTTATGCAAAGTCCGCTAAACGCAAAATCGAGGCTACTTTGTCGGAATCAGTTCATAACGAGTCAACGCTTGTTCGGGAAACGATGCGACTGCTTCATGTAGGGGAACCATCAACTGAAGAGAGGGTAAAAACGTATCTTAATCAAGTTCGTGACGCAATTTTGAAACAGTGCAAAATCAGTTTTATGTATATCAAAAAAATGCCAGGAACAGATGGGAATCGGAAAAATAAGCGTGTGGTCTCTCCATATGGATTAACACTGGTCCATGAAAATTGGGTTTTAATCGCACACTGCGAAATGAGGCAAGACATACGTCATTTCCGCTTGTCCCGGATGACCGAACTTTCTGTGTTGGAGGATCGATTTCTTCTACCAAATGATTTTGACCTAAGTAGCTATCGGCCACCTGACAATCGAGACGAAAGAATCTTAATTAGGGCAAACCCCGAAATTGCCGACAAGATTATAGAGGTAGTTAATTTTTATATTGAATCCATTGAGGAGCGTAAGGGGGTTGTAATCTTTCAATTTCGTGTTCGGTATCCGGAGGAACTATTGCATTATTTACTTAGCTGGGGCGCAGATATCGAGGTGATTGAACCGAAGTCTTTACGCTTCAGGATTCGAGAAGTAGCGAAAAAGATTTTAGAACACTACTGACATACACCTGTCAGTAGTGTTTTTTTATACTGTGACTATACCAAGATGAAGAGGAGAGTTGCTTGAACGATGAGAAGTACAAAGGAAGTTTTGAAGTCATTTGAATTTACAGTAGAAAGATATTTGACAGAACTAAAAAAACTTAATATGGAGAAATTACATAGAAAGTTGAACGCGGAAGAATGGTCCATTGGACAGATGTATGTACATTTAATTCAATCAGCTTTCATGCATTTGCATAATGTCGAGCAATGTTTAGCTGGCAGCGAATCTACATTGAATCCAGCGAAGGAAAAAACGGAGCAGGGTAAGGTTGTATTTAAAATAGAACAATTTCCTGCCGTTCGTATTAAGGTCCCTGCTTCGCCGAATTATACTCCGCAATCACCCGAGAGCATGGAGCATTTGGTAGAGGGACTTCACAATGTATGGGAACGGATGAGGAATATGGAGTCAGTACTACATCAAGCGCCCGTAAGTAACAAAATTCTTCATCCGGCATTCGGTGCATTAAACGCGCAGGAGTGGTTTTTGTTGATTGAAATGCATTACAGACATCATTTTTTACAACTGGATCGGTTGAAAACGAGTTTAGCGTTTGAAGAGTAGGGGGCGTCATGTCAAGTATAACAAGTCATAACAGCAGATATTGGATTGGCGTTGTATCCGCTTCTCATGTAAATTTAGCTATAGAAGGTGGTTTGCACAGTTGTGTCACGGTAAGGCATCGCCTTTGCGTCAAATGTCTCGAGGTGATTGGCTGATATACTATTCTCCTCGTACGGACATTTCCAAAAGGAAGCCACTTCAAGCATCTACCGCTATTGGTCAGGTTACGGACAATGGAGCCTACAAACATCAGGTGTCGGAGTCGTTTGTACCATTTCGCAGAGATATTCGTTATATTCCTTTTGTCGAGAAGTTAAGATTGCGTTGTGGTTAAACCAGCTCACTTTTACGCGTGGAAATCGCAATTGGGGGTTTACATTCCGTAGAGGTCATTTTGAAATTGGAGCTGAAGATTTTATGACAATCGTTACCTCGATGTTAGATGGTGAGGAACAGGCGTTATCCGATATTAAATTAATCAAAATCTTAAACCACTGATTATAATTTGTGAACAGTTTCACTTAAAGTAACGGTGTAGTTTAGTGCAAGATGTATAATATTAGTAAAGGGACAGTACCGCTTTCTAGGTACCGTCTCTTTTACTAATTCATTTTTTTAAACCAAGTGCAAAGAGAGGACCATTAACTGTAATAGTCGATAGGATATGAGCCATTTCTTGAGGAGATTCTTTTCTTCCACTATCCAACCATCTTTGAATTACTCCTATATGTGCGGACGCAACGTAAGAAGCTAAGTATTGTCCTGGAACAAGTAAATTTTCCTCCTTTAAAAGTGCATCTGGGTTATTTCCAAACATTGTTTTCCACATAAAATCTTTTAACCTTGTTTGAAAAGACAAATCCCCTTTAGGACCTAACACCGCTTTCATAAATCCACTATTTTCATTGAGATACTCAAATATTGAGACTGCAAGAGAAAATGGAGCTAACGTCTGTGAGTTACTTTCTAGTGCGGCAACTACACTGTGAAAGTTCTGTTTTGCAATTTTGGACATATCAAGCATAATTTCTTCTTCACATTTATTAATTAAATCAAATTTATCTTGATAGTGTGCATAGAATGTTCCTCTGTTAATTTTTGCTCGAGTTGTTATGTCTTTAACCGTAATTGCTTCGAAACCTTTTTCCTCGATTAATTCTACTAATGCATCTCGGATGGAATCTTTTGTCCGAATGACCCGTAAATCCTTATTACCATCTCGCAAGCTATTTCCTCCTTCATTTTATTAACACATTTTTAATAGGTGTTCCTTAACCAACACATCTGCGATTTTTGATTATTGAAAAGAAAAGGATACAGTTATAAAATTTGAAATGTGATAAACAACACGGTGTTCATTATTATAACAAAAAAATAGGGAGGGTTAAATAAATGTTTAAAAACAAACTGTTATTGGTTTCACCAATCATTGCATTGGCAATAATTTTCATTTTTTCACTTACATTATTTCCATCGGTCCAACCGCAACCTAAAAATCTGCCTATTGCTATCGTAAATGAGGATGAGGGAGTCGAAATTCCTAATCAACCGAAGATGAATATGGGGCAAACGATTGTCGAAATGATGCAAAAGTCTTCAGCAACTACACAGGACGAAGACCCTATTGTAAAGTGGGTGGAAGTAAAGTCCACGGAAGAAGTACAAAAAGGTTTGGATAAGCAAAAATATTATGCGGCATTGGTCATTCCGAAAGACTTTAGTGTGAAGCAAGCATCATTACAGACACCAGTACCTACTGGACCAGAAGTACAAATATTTATCAATCAGGGCATGAATATGGCAGCTTCAACAATGGCAAATCAAATGTTAACTGCGATAGTTGATAACTTGAACAATAATGTTCGTACACAACTACTTGAGGGGTTCGAAGCACAAGGAACAACTTTAACAGTAGAACAGGCATCTAGTATTGCTGCGCCAATAACAAAAACAGTCATCAACGTGAATGAAACTGGAGAAAATAGTGCAAACGGTAACGCCCCTTTTTCCTTATTCCAGCCATTATGGATGGCAAGTATGGCCAGTGCAGCGACTCTATTTATTGCTATTAATAAATTGTCTGTCAGCACTAGAAAGGAAAGTCTTGTCACAAAGGTAGGGCAAATTGTAATGGGTGCTATTATAGCATTAGTAATTGGATTCGGATTTACCTGGATAGCAGAGGGAATGGTAGGATTGAGCATACCAGATTACCTCGATACAGCCTTATTGTTAAGCATTAGCTCATTTAGCTTCATTCTAATGATTTTAGCTGTACTCTCGTTAGTTGGGATGAAGGGTATTGCAGTCTTTGCCCTATTGCTATTCTTTGGATCGCCTTTACTGGCAATGGCACCTGAAATGATGTCTCCATTTTATCGAGATTGGATTTACTCTTGGTTACCAATGCGATTTATGATAGAAGGTTTGCGGGAATTGTTTTTCTTCGGGAAAGAATTGTCTTGGAGTTCTTCTTTATCTACCCTTGTATGGATTGGAATAATAAGCATGATTGTGATAATGGGCACTGTTTTTAAACATAATAAAGGGAAGGAAGTAGAAACTGATTCTCAAAACATATAAGTAGCAATATATTGGACTCATCGTAATTTTGCTTCACTAATTTGAAGAGCATGTTATCCAAGTGCAGGGATCCAATATCTTGGCTAACTGATAAATAGTTTATAAAAAGCCGTTTCTCTATAGGAGGGAACGGCTTTCCTCATCAGTCCAATCTCATTTTCAATCAAAATTCAATCCAGATCCAATCGTTTTCTCTCCCTTTTGAACTCACCCAAACGTATAATTTAATTACATAAACTCTTTTACAGAATGAATTTTTTAATAAAAGGAGTTGTAAATAGTGAAGAAGGTAGGAGTGCTCTTCTTAATGGTATTATTACTATCTAATTTAGTTGCTTGTTCGGGGGGAACATACGTAATAAGTATTGGAGAGGTTGAATCCACAAATAATAGTATAATTGGAGAATATGATAGCTTCTCGGGGGAATATTTCAAAAAAGTAAACATTGCAAACGGGGAAAGCTATACGATCACCTTTTCAGTCCGTACTGAAAAAGGAGAGTTAATTGCTAAGGTGATTAATTCTGATGGTGAAACACTTAAAACGCTTAAAGATGGAGATAGCTTTACACTCAACCACTCTGGTAGCTATAAGCTGCAGGTAGAAGGAGAAAAGCATAGAGGAAATTTTACGTTATCGTGGGAGTGAAAATCTAAAAAATGGATACTAGTAAAAAATTTTATCTCAAAACTTAATCTTTTCTCCTGCTCATCTTTCATTACTTTAATTATGATAGAACTGATCCTATCTTTTAAACTGAATGGAAGCCATTTTTATCCTATCCAAGGTAGCGGCAAGTATAATTCCAACAGAATATCGAAGCAGGTCTATGGTGAGAAACCCTTTACCGAGGACCAATCCCCCGAGAACCGTACTACGTAGTTGGTTGATCCAGGTAGCTTGATATAGTTGGCTGAACTCGATGCAAAAGCAAAATAAAAAACTAAGCACTATCGCGGTGAGCATGCTTTTATGGACTAGAAGGAGGCGGAATCCGAAATAGATCATCATCGCCCATATCATATCTCCGGCATTCTCAGCGACAAAGAGTGGAAGCATCTGACCAAATTTTCTGGAGACTAGTCCTAATATAATGCTTATAAAAACTGCAAGTACATAGGCCATCCTGCTCTTCCCGTTCCATGGGAGACTTGTTTTTACTGAAGTCAATAGTATCACTCTTTATCATATACTGTTTTCGTATTGTTTTTCCGTAAATGAGTATTGGTTACATCCTATCATGAAACAGGTGGAGATGTCTTGTGTGGAGAGGAGAATGGTCGCTAGCAGTAGGGAAAAACCAAGGGGAGAGAGTACGATACAAGAATAAGGAGAACCGTACCCTATGGTCCTCCTGGTCACTTTCTTAAGTCTCATCCTATACAAAAGCACCTTGAAATTCCCTAGCTTCTCCTATCCATAAATTTGCTTATTCCCATGTACTTACCCTAACTGGCGTTTAAATGCTTTGCTGGCAAAGAAGTAAGCGATAACGATGATGCCGACGCACCAGGCAAGCGAAATCCAGATATCGTTGCCAACAGATCCGTCGTACAAAAGGGCACGAATGGCATTCACGATGGAAGTCACGGGTTGGTTTTCAGCGAAGGCACGCACGATTTTAGGCATGGTTTCAGTCGGTACAAAGGCCGAACTGATGAATGGCAAGAAAATCAGCGGGTACGAGTAAGCTGTCGCCCCTTCCATAGATTTCGCTGTCAATCCAGGGATGACCGCAATCCACGTCAGGGACAGGGTAAACAGCCCGAGTATCCCGGCTACCGCAAGCCATTCCAGTATATCTGCATTAGAACGGAAGCCCATCAAGAGGGCGACAAGGAAAACCACCACGAGAGTAAGCCCATTGGAAACAAGCGAAGTCAATACGTGAGCCCATAATACCGACGAGCGCTTAATGGGCATGGTAATGAAACGTGCCATCAACCCGCTCTTTACATCGTTAAATAGCCGCAAAGTAGTGTAAGCGACGCCGGATGCAATAGCCATCAGCAAGATTCCCGGTAATAAATAATTGACGTAGTTGTCCGTACCTGTCTCTATGGCACCGCCAAATACGTAGACAAACAGTAACATCATCATGATCGGCGTAATGGCTACCGTAATAATCGTATCCGGGCTGCGAATGATATTACGCATTAAACGACCTAGTAATACCCCTGTGTTACTTTTCATTTATTTTTCCTCCTTTTTGCCGATGATCGCGAGGAAGATTTCCTCCAATGTCGGTTGCTTCTCGATGTACTCCACTTTCGCTGGTGGGAACAAACTTTTAAGTTCGGTAAGAGTACCGGTTGTGATGATTTTTCCACCATGCAGGATGGCGATACGATCCGCCAGTTGTTCAGCTTCCTCTAGATACTGAGTCGTCAACAAGATGGTCGTGCCTCCGCCGGCAAGTTCCTTGATGGTATCCCAGACCTCAAGCCGTGCTTCAGGGTCAAGCCCTGTTGTTGGTTCGTCGAGAAATATGACTGCTGGTGTTCCAATAAGGCTCATAGCGATGTCAAGCCGGCGCTTCATCCCGCCGGAATATTGGTCTGCCCGGCGATTGGCCGCGTTACGCAGATTGAATTTTGCAAGCAGATGGTCGACGGTTTGAACGGGATTGGAAACTCCCCGCAATTTGGCGATCATCATCAGGTTTTCGCTTCCTGTGAGCATGCCGTCTAAAGCAGCGAACTGCCCTGTCAAGCTGATGCTCTGGCGAACATGATTCGGTTGACGCTGGACCTCATAGCCGCAAATACTTGCTTCACCACCATCGGGTTTCATCAGCGTCGAGAGGATGTTGACCGTCGTCGTCTTGCCTGCTCCATTTGAGCCCAGCAGTGCAAAAATTTCGCCACGCCGTACTTCAAAATCCACTCCCTTTAAGACCTCTTGATCTTTAAAGGATTTTTTTAGCTCTTTTACAGAAATCGCTACATTGCTCATACTTTTTTCCTCCCTCAATAAAAAGTTCTTCACACCGCTATTTAGTCTGACTGATAATCTGTATGACTTACTACCGAGTTAAAAAATAACTGAATAGCGAAGTTAATAAGTACATGTGTAACCAGCTAATCAGTTGGGTTGTACAACGGTTATTATTTCTTACCCACACGATTCAGAATGCTTTTGTTCAAATTATTGCGTAACTTATCATCCCATCTTTTCGCTTGGTCGATAAGCCCATTGGCGAATGTTGTCACATCTTCACCTGTCACTTCCAATACGTCTTTGCCATCTGCCGCACCAGCTTCAAACAAATCAATGAGATCGTACTGGATTCTCAGCATATCCATGCCGCTTCCAGAGGAGAAACTCCACATATAGTCGCAGATTTTTTTGTAGGCTTCTTGGTAGTCGCTTGGCAAAGCTTCCACACGCGCCATCATTTCTTTGTATTCCTTTTTATCGTCAAGGATCTTTTTGATGAAATTTACCATCGTATTTAACCTCCTATTTTATTTTTTATTCGTCCATATTTTTACTTGCTGTTGAACTCTACTTTCAATTTCTTTTTTCAACTCTACTTGCCCTCCTAATAAACTCGCCGATTCTTCATCTAGTTTTGAGAGAGCGATCAATTCGTCGGCAAATGCCGCCACGTCTTCACCAGTAACATCTAGTACATGCTTGCCTTCTGCTGCACTAGCTTCAAACAGTTCATACAAATTGATGATTTCTTCACCAAATCCATAACCGAAATTCCACATGTACTTTTGAATCTTTCTGAACACAAAGGCGTAATCTTTCGGTAGGGAATTTACTTTTTTCATAAATGCTTTGTATTCTTTCTTGCTTTCTAAATCGCCAACGATGAGTTCGATAAATTTCTTCATACTATTTCTCCCCCTTTTAGGATATTAATTTTTGACGATACAAAATCCCATTTTTTCCAAAAAAGTTCAAGTTCCTGGCGGCCAGCATCATTAAGAGTGTAGAACTTGCGGGGCGGTCCCATATCTGACGGTTTCTTTTCTACGTTCACGAGATTTTTCTTTTCTAATCGCACGAGAATGGTGTAGACCGTCCCCTCCACGACTTCAGTAAATCCAAGTTCGTTCAGGCGGCGGGTAATTTCGTAGCCATAGGTTTCATGGCGACTAATGATTTCTAATACGCAGCCTTCCAGCGAACCTTTTAGCATTTCAGTTAAATGTTCCATATTTAAAGCTCCTCTAATCTGTATGACTTATATTCATTATAACTTAGTACCGAAGGAAATTTTTACTTAATAGCACTTGGACGATTAAGCTATTAAGTATTGCTTACTACCTCTACATAGTAACACCGAGTAGCGAGAGTGTCAACTGGACTTTCAAATTATTTGTAGAAACAGATAGCCTATTTTTACCCGCAAATCCTAAATGATGAAACTCTGTTAGTCATCTTTGTGTCTTCCGTAGCATTAGATTTGGAACAACACTGGAGTCACAGTTATTGCGATTTCTGTATGGATCTTAAGAGTAGGCATCGCGTCAATCTTAGAAAAATTCCATCTCAATGCACGGCTTGAAACCATAATGCGACGTTTAGTTTATCATAAGAAATCCTATTAGAGGTACATTATCTTCCCGCTAGCATAGGATATTTAATCAACCTATGAAAGGTGGTTAGTGTATGTACTATGTTCCTTATGTTTATCCATCTCAATATTGTCGTCTAAATGCATCAATGTACAATATGTCGAGGTATCCTGGTTATTGGGAGATGCCCTATGCAGATAATACGCACAGATGGTTCAATTTTTCGTCACCCAAAAAGAAAATGGAGTTAAAGGATTATGGCAAACAACCATTTGTTATAAATATCAATGAAGCCACAAAGCAAAATAAAACATTTCGTACGGCGATATGGACAGGAAATCATTTGCAAGTGACATTGATAAGTATCGCTGTGGGCGAAGATATTGGATTAGAAATGCACCCTAACGTGGATCAATTTCTACGCATCGAACAAGGGCAGGGCGTTGTTCAAATGGGAAAGAGTAAAGAGCATTTAACCTTCGAAAGAAAAGTGAATGATGATTTTGCGATTATGATCCCTGCTGGAACATGGCATAACGTAAAGAACACTGGAAGCGTCCCTCTTAAACTATACTCCATTTATGCACCACCTAATCATCCATTTGGAACCGTTCATAGAACAAAAAGAGAAGCAATGATGATGGAACATTAACGAAAATAGTAGAAACTTATTCCCGTTATCATGACGGGTATTTTTAATGTCTTTTTATAGGAAAGTAGCTCATTTTTCTATATAGTTTTAGTATGTACATATAAGATGAACCTGTCATAAATGAGCACAGATGAACAGGAAGTATCAAACGGTTGTTGATAGACTGAATGTTGAGAGGAGAGATTATATGGAGGGGCTTCAAAGAATGCTAGATAGCATGGTGCCATGCCTGATGCGATGCCAAAGGTATGGGAGAGGATTTTCTCAGAGTGGTTTCCAGCAACAGGGTATGAACATGCGGGAGGACCTGAGATGGAAGTGTATTTGAGTGATGCTGACCCTTCTTCAGAAGATTACTATAGTGAAATCTGGGTACCAGTGAAAAATCAATAGAATGTTGGCCACGAAGGTTCTATCGGGGAAATTGACCGGTAGACCTTCGTTTTTTATGTGAAAGTGTAACTTAGTAGCTCTCAATTGCAACTTATCGTACCAGAGGTAGAAAACGAAGAGGAAAGCAAATACACTATAGATATCAGCTGATAGTATCATATTTTGGATAGAGAGGAGGCTGTCATGAAGATTAAAGTTGAACATACAGAGAGTGGGGACAACGAAATCATCCTTCGTTGTAAAGAACTGGATGATGAAATGTTAGAGATCCTTTCTTTACTGAGAGATCGAACATTAAAGATTGTGGCGAAAAAGGAAGGCGAAGTATTCATGCTTTTGCCAAACCAAGTGTTTTATGTAGAAGCAGTCGATGGCAATACTTTTCTCTACACCGAGGAGTTTGTATTCGAAACGCATGAAACCTTGTCTCAATTGGAGATGAGATACGAAGATACAGGATTTATTCGAATCGGGAAGTCGCAACTAATGAATCTTCATCATGTCGAAAAAATAAAAAGTTTGATCAATAGTCGTATTGAAGTAACGTTGAAGAATGGAGAGATGCTAATTGTTTCTCGCCGTTATAAACAAGTGTTATTGAATAGGCTTGGTATATTCTGATAGGAGGAAATGAAGATGAAACAAGAGCAATCTAAGAACCTTTTTAAAGATCTACTTCTTTTTGGTTTTGAATCAAAAGGCACCATGGGAATCTACTTTTCGATGTTTGTTTTCATGTATCTTGTCTTTGGAAAAATTAGTATTGGAGATAGTGTCGTACTCGATTTATGGACTGCGATTCAAATGGTTAGTGCGTGCATATTGATTGGATTTGGTCAGACGATCATTATGGCAAAGGATTCTTTCCATATGTATCGTTCCATTGCTTGGTTAATTTGGTCATCGGTTGTAACGATTGGCTTTACGCTTGGCTTTGGTTGGTTTGATGGTTTTCCTCTCTGGAGTGTTATTGTTTTTTGTAGCATTCTAGTCATCGGTTACTCGATGCTATTATTGGCATTGTTTTGGCAAACTGAGCAAGAAACGAAAAAGCTTAATGAACATCTTAAAGTTTACCAAGAGAGAGGAAAGATGAGTTAGTTTAAAAGTTAGGTAGAAGACGACAACATTTTTTTAAAGTAAAGAACTAGTTATAACATTTAATGAGAAGTTTGCTTTAGAATGAAAAATATAAAAAATCTTGTACACTTTAGTACAAGATTTTTTAGTGTGTTTTTTAACTGCTGCGCTTATAATAATGACTGCCACCGTAAGGATTACGCTTTCTATGAGCGGAACTACTGTAACTGTAGCTTTTGTGTTTTCGATAACCTCTTCGGTCACTGCTGCTATAATACGGCTACTCTTATTCCACCAAACCTTGCTTATAAGCGTAGCTTGTTAATTGGACGCGATTTTCTAAATGAAGTTTACTTAATATGTTTTTGAGATGGCTTTTGACCGTATTTTCGGAGATAAAAAGTGTCTTCGAAATTTCTTTATTGGATAAACCTTTGGCTACTAGTTGTAGCAGTTCTAATTCCCTCGTCGATAAAGGGATATTTTCCTTTGATATGACTTTTCTTTGCGGAAACTCTTTCAGGATTTGAAAGGCAATTTCCTTCGACATCGGGACTTCATCGAGGGCAAATGCTCTTAAATGCTCGACCCATGTTTCAGATTGAATGTTTTTAAGGAGGTACCCTTGAGCTCCTTTTTTCAAGGCATCAAACAAATCGGTAATATCATCGGAAACGGTAATCATGACAATTTTGACAGATGGGAACCTGAGTTTGATTTTTTTCGTCGCTTCCAGTCCGTCCATTACGGGCATTTTTATATCCATGAGGATAATATCAGGCAGTAATTCTTCTGTCAGTTGAACGGCCTCTTCCCCGTTCTTCGCTTCACCAATCATAAGGAAGTCTTCAAACTCTTCGAGGATTTCGCGAATGCCTTCTCTTGCGTGGGCATGATCATCAACGATAAGTATTCGAAAAGGTTGCATTTATTTCAGCTCCTTTTTTAAGGCTATGATCGTTTCATTCCCCATTCTTTTGATTGAAAATTCCCAACCCATATCTAGGGCCCTGTTTTGAATGATTTGTAGACCGTAACCTTTATTAGATTGTGAGGCTTCATCTATAAACCCAATTCCTTGGTCCTTAATTTCACAACTCCAACCATTGTGATCTTCACTTGCCTGTATCCAAATTTGTTCGGTTTTGGCATGCTTAATGACATTGATAACCGATTCTTTTATACACGCAAACAATTCTACTTTCTCTTTCGGTGATAAACGGTTCTCTTGGATATTCCATTGAAGGTGAATATCGATTAAATGATGTTCTTTAATTTCGGCGATATATTGGTATAGAGTTTCAGTCCAATTGAAAGGTTCATTATTCGGTAAATATCTTAAATTTGTAATCGCTTGGCGGGTATCCTCATGAACATGCTGTAAGGTTTGTTTGATTTTTTGAAAATCAAGATCCTCTTCTAGTTCATTCCTTTTCCCAAATTTATTCATTTTTACAGACAAAAGAAAGAGTGATTGGGCAATCCCATCATGAAGTTCCCTCGCTAACTTCTCTCTCTCGATTAGTGCTGCTTTTTTCGTCTTTTCTACTCGTAATTCCACTTGCATTCTTTCTAAAAGGGAAAAAAGGTGACGTAAAAATACGAATGTAATGATAAAAACCAATAGCGGAGACAAATAATTTCCCATTTCCATAGAGATATGAGAGAGAAGAAATTCGTGACGAATGTATTCCCATAAAGCAATCGTTACGGTCGGAGTGATTAAAATAAGCCATTTAATATGGTTATATTTCAAGCTTTCACCTATTTTCTATCTAAAATGGTGTTTCTATTTTATCACCTATTTATACGTTTTTAACGATTATAATAAAAAATCACTCTTTTGAGGTATTATTTAATCTTGTGTTTATATTTATAATATCATCTAGTACGACATAGAAAACGAAACGATCTTTGGGAGGTATTTTTTTGAAACGTATATTTATTGCAGTATTAGCGATTTTTCTTGCAATATCGGTAGCGAACAGAGCTTTTGCTCATTCACATTTAGAAGGATCAAATCCAGCTGATGGTGAGGTTGTAACAGAAGCGTTAAGTGAAATTGTTCTAGATTTTGAGGGCGATATTGAACAAGGGAGCTTTGTAGATGTGACAACAACGGATGGACAAGCAGTTGAATTACAAGAGACGGAAATCGTTGAACATACATTAACAGCCACTGTTGCTGAACCATTTGCAAATGGTGAATACCAAGTGAGTTGGAGTATTCTTAGTGCAGACGGTCACTCGTTAGAAGGGGAATTTTCCTTTACAGTGGATGCACCAGTTTCAGAAAATGTAAACGAAGAGTCAGAAGAACCTGTAGAATCCACAGAAGAGAATGAGGACATTGAAGCACATGAGCAAACTGTCGAGAATGAAGAATCAGCGAATTCAGAGAATGGCGAGGAAGAAGAATCATCCTCAATGATCCTCATTTTTGTTGTTCTTTTCGTTGTTTTGGTGGCAGGCGGAGTCATCTATTTTACTAGAAGAAAGAAATAATAGATGGAAGTAACAAATACTATTAGCCAAGTACTTTTATATTTATGTTTTTCGCTCTTAGCTGGAAGCTTTATTTTGCTGCTTGTCCCAAACGATTATCGTCCTGATGTAAGTATAAAAAAGCGGTTTTTACTTATTAGTGCAGTGGGAGTACCTATTTTTTCATTTGTTCCAATATTTGATCTTGCGTTGTATCTTGCTCCGCGCTTAGGTTTAGTGGAGTCGTTTAAAATGGTGTTAACGAGCTTTACTGTTGGAACGACTTGGAATTTTACGCTTCTTGGTTCGGTTATATTAGTACTATTAATCCTGTTTGCGAAACCAGAAGAACAAGGGATATTTGCTTTGTTAGGAATCGCCCTATCCTTTGGGTTGATTTTAACAGTGGCATGGTCAAGTCATGCCGGTACTGTAAATCTTGTATTAGGGATCACTAGTGATTTTATCCATTTAGCTGCTGTAAGTGTTTGGGTTGGGATTATACTCGTTATTGGCTGGAGTTCACTCAATGATAAAAATTGGCTCAAGTTTTTAAGATGGTTTTCAATGGTGGCAATTGGCTGTTTCATGATAACAGCGATCAGTGGTCTTTTATTAACAGATATTATGGTAGATGATTACATGGACTCTTGGAGAGTTTCGTATGGACAAGGGTTATTAATCAAACACTTATTTTTATTACCGCTTGTTTTTTATGCGTTTGTGAATGGGGTTATCGTGAAGTCTTTCGTATCGAAATTTGCTAATTATAAACCTATTCCTTGGGTTCGCGTAGAAGGTATGATCTTATTGGTGATTTTAACAGTAACAGCTATTTTTTCACAAGCGCCACCACCACATGGAAACTATATGACGAATGAAGTAGTATCACCATTATTTCGCTTATTTCATGGTGATATTATGGATTTAGGTAGCACTCTTGCTTTTGCTGGGAACCTAAATACCGTTTATTTTCTTATCCTATCGATTATCTTGCTAGGATTAATGGGTTGGGCATTTTTCAAGAAAGCGCCGATTTTCGTATCTTTTCTTTTGAGTAGCTTATTCGTAATAAGTATTTACTTGATGTTAATGGTATCGGTAGTTGTGCGTTAAAAAAGACTGGATCCTTTGGGGATTCAGTCTTTTTTAAGTTATGCACCAACTATATCGTAACCATCTGTCTATCTAATTTTCTCTAATATGCTTACCCGATATTTTTTAAAAATTAAATAAGCAACAAGATATATAAGGATAGAAAAAACGAATATGTTTGTGATGGCACCGATTAGAAATGAAAAACCACGAGAATGGCTACCAGTTACTCCTTCAATCGTATGCTGAAGAGCATTAATATAATCGACTTCCTCAAGGCCATCTACTTTTGGTTGCCTATCTAATAGTAGACTACCGATTTTATAATTAAAAAGAAAAAGCAAAGGCCAAATAGGCGTTCCGATGACTCCGCCAACTAACGCGGCGACCTCATTTGAACGTGTTAGCTTTGCTAAACTGACGGAAAGTACAGGACCTAACCCGAAAGTAGGGAACCAACTTGGTAAGAAGCCCATGGTAAGTCCTGCTGCTACCTGATGAGGACTTCCCTTCAGGCGAAACAAACGGATAAAATAATATTTAATTCTGCGTTTTATCTTCATCTATTGATCCCCTTCATGACAACTCAACTATTACATTTTTAAAGAATCATATCTATAACTTTACAACTATCTAGGAATTCTTACTATATATTTTTTTATCAAACGATGATGTGAAAGATATTGCCTTTTATAAACATGTTACTGCAAATTAGTTAGGATTTAAATGGCACAGAATCGCATCAGAGCAGGGTTCATAAGCTATAATGTTAAAAAGGGGAAAAGAAGGTGAAGATATGTCTAATGAATCCAACGATTTAGATCAAAGTTATCTAGATCCAGAGAAAATCAAAAAATTGTATAAACGTACATTAATCATTGTTGTGATTTCGCAAATATTCGGTGGGGCTGGATTAGCTGCCGGTATAACGGTCGGGGCCTTGTTAGCACAAGAGATGCTTGGAACAGATGCGGTTGCTGGACTTCCGGTTGCTTTGTTTACGTTAGGATCGGCAGGAGCAGCATTATTTGTAGGAAGACTTTCTCAACGTTTTGGTCGTCGTACAGGTCTCGCAACAGGCTTTATAATTGGTGGTCTTGGAGCGATTGGGGTAGTGCTTTCTGCGGTATTCAATAATCCGTTTCTTTTATTTGCATCCCTATTCATTTATGGTGCAGGGACTGCGACGAATTTACAAGCACGATATGCTGGAACTGATTTAGCAAAGTCTAAGCAACGGGCAACAGCTGTAAGTATAGTCTTAGTGTCGACAACATTTGGTGCAGTTGCAGGTCCCAATTTAGTGAATGTGATGGGAGATTTCGCTCTTTCAATTGGTATTCCGTCCCTAGCAGGTCCTTTCATTTTATCGGCAGCAGCATTTATCCTAGCTGGTCTTGTCTTTTTGATTTTACTTCGTCCTGATCCATTGCTAATCGCAAGAGCAATCGAAGTGTCCAAACAAACACAGAATGAAAGAGGAACGTCAGGAGTTACGAATCAAGAGGAAAACAAAAGAGGAATGATCGTAGGAGCTACGATCATGGTGCTTACACAAATTGTCATGGTTGCGATTATGACGATGACACCAGTCCATATGAGCCACCACGGACATGGGTTGGGTGCCGTAGGGCTTGTTATTGGATTTCATATAGGTGCCATGTATCTTCCTTCATTGGTGACGGGAGTTCTAGTTGATAAGTTTGGTCGTACAACGATGGCTATTGCTTCTGGGGCAACATTGCTTTTGGCAGGTCTAGTTGCAGCGGTTGCTCCTGGAGATTCTATGATTCTCCTAATTCTTGCTCTTTCTTTACTTGGACTAGGCTGGAATTTTGGCTTAATCAGTGGGACGGCTCTGATTATAGATTCAACTAGTACTTCAACACGGGCTAAAACTCAAGGAGCAGTAGATGTTCTGATTGCCTTATCAGGGGCTTCAGGTGGTGCATTATCTGGAATGGTCGTTGCCGGGTCGAGTTATCAAATATTGTCATTAGCCGGCGGGATTTTGTCCTTAATCCTTATTCCAGTCGTGATGTGGTCTCGTAAAGGAAAATCCACGGAAATGAGTGCATAGTAAAACGTAGATTTAAGGCTTGTTAGTTAGAACTCAAAATTCTATAAAAATTATCTTTAATGTGATGGAGATAGGGTCTTGTATATTTTTTCCATTGCTTGAATCTTATGCTATAGTAAGCTTTAGAAGGAATGAAAGGTGATGTTGTTTTATGTTTAACAAGGAAAACTTGGAGATTGTAACAAATGGGGAGGTATGTGCAAAATAAATTAAAGCATAGAACCTCCCAAAGGTTGTAATCTAAACTTTAGGAGGAAATGAAATTGAATATTAATCTGAAAAATTTAGGACTTACGGATCGATTTCTGCAGGAGTCTAAACAATATAAAAATCTCTATATTGGTCGGGTTTCATCTCAATATAAAAATGTATATAAGGTAATAACAGAAAATGGTGAGATGACAGCTGAGATAACTGGAAAATTTCACTATAGTGTAAAAGACCTTTCAGAATTTCCTGCTGTTGGTGATTTTGTGATGGTTGATCGAACCGATACTTCCCAAGGAAACGGGATTATTCATCATGTACTAACACGGAAAAGCGTTTTTGCAAGAAAAGTAGCTGGTTTAAAAGAAGATTTGCAAGTGGTCGCTACAAATATTGATACCGTATTTATTTGTATGTCACTAAATAATGATTTTAATCTTCGTAGACTAGAACGTTATCTTTCTATCGCTTGGGATAGCAGTGCGGTTCCAGTTGTTGTCCTGACAAAATCAGACCTCTGTACGGATATTGAGACAAGACTTAACGAAGTATCTTCTATAGCTATTGGTGTAGAGGTGTACGTTACTTCAAGTGTTTCTGACGATGGGTATCAATCATTAAGAGGATATCTTTCAAATGGACAAACAGTGGCATTTATTGGTTCATCTGGTGTTGGGAAATCAACTTTAATTAATCGCTTTCTTGGTCAAAATGTATTAGATACGAGTGACATAAGAAACGACGATAAAGGAAGACATACCACTACTAGACGTGAACTAATCATGTTGCCCGAATCTGGTGTTGTGATCGATACTCCAGGTATGCGTGAACTTGGCATCATTCATGCTGATTTATCCAGAACATTTGCGGATATTGAAGAATTGGCAACTGAGTGTAAATTCAATGACTGTACTCACGCGAATGAACCTAAGTGTGTCGTACAAATGGCTATTAAGGATGGAATTTTGTCTGTCGATAGGTTAGAAAGCTATCGAAAACTAATCAAAGAAACAAAGTATGAAGGTCTTAATTCAAGAATGATAGAAAGAGAAAAACTAAATAACATCTTTAGTGAAATGGGCGGTATGAAAAGTGCCAAGAAGTTTCTAAAAGAACAAAAAAAGAAAAAACGTAGATAGCAAATTTAGGCTGGATCCCATAGGATTCAGTCTTTTTCCTTTTTCTTCAGTAATTCTATTAATTTGTATAAGTAATGTGCTCCACGAAGCTGTTGCTCGATTTGGTAGTCCATGTATGCCAAGGAATCCATTGTAATTCTTCTGATTTCGAAAACACTGTGCTGATTGATTTTTTCTAATACTTCTCTGACTGAATCAAGGAAGTAGAGAGATGATTGAACGGTGCGAATAATTAATAAACGACGAATATCTTCACGGTCGTACACGCGATATCCACTTTCAGGATCTCTACTAGGTGTAATTAATCCTTCCTTTTCCCAATGCCTAAGAGTTGAAGCCGGAACCTCAATTTCCTTTTCCACTTCCCCAATCGTATACCATTTTTCGTTTCTTTTATCCAAAAACCGTTGCATATTTTCAGGCTTCAATATGTCCAATGCTTTTGTTGCGTACTCTTTTCTTTGAAATAGATCTGCTTGAACTCTATTTACTTCCCATAAGGCTTCCGTAAATTGGTAACAGGGCTTGAAAACGTCAATCAGATGATCAGCGTTGGTCAATCCCCACTCAGTAGAATGAAACGCTCTAATATAGCAACATATATTGATCCGTTTACACCGATTCGAAATATGTTTGCTAAGGTTAAAGCTGCGAAAGATAGAGGATTAACAGCAAAACATTTTTCCTTTAATACTGGTGGTGGCCGTTGTGAAAAATGCCAAGGGTTGGGGTATGTTACAACGAATATGTTTTTCTTTCCAGAGATGGAAGTGGTTTGTCCAGTTTGTCATGGTGAACGATTTCAGAAGGAGGAGATAAAGGTGGTCAAATTATTGCAGAAGGAACACCGAATTTAATCGTAAAGAATCCAAAATCCTATACAGGGAAATACTTGTAACATAATGTTATATCAAAAATAAGAATTGACTGGACACTAAACGGTGTCATATAATAAAAGACACCGTTTAGTGTCCAATTTTATAAGGGGGGATTTAAAACGAGTAAAGTCCAAGAGCGTGATGTTTATGTAGCCATCGCTGACCCAACCAGACGTAAATTGATACGTCTGCTAGCAGATGCAGATGAGTTACCTCTTCACGAATTAACCGGTCAATTTCAAATGGGGCGTACCGCTGTTTCTAAGCATTTGACTATTTTAAAAAAAGCTAGTCTAGTCACTGACCGCAAAGTTGGTAGAGAAACCAGGTACCGACTAAACGCTGCTCCCTTACAGGAAGTTAAAGATTGGGTATCCTTTTACGAGAAATTCTGGAATGAAAGAGTGGCAGTCTTACAAAAACTATTATCGGAGGAATAAATAAATGGCAGATATATCTTTAGATTTTCAGTTTTCAAGTTCAATTAATAAGGTGTGGGAATCATTAACTGATTCGGAGATTCTTGCAAAATGGATAATGGAAAATGATTTTAAACCAATTGTAGGGTATAAATGTCAATTCCGAAATCCAGAATGGAATTTAATTGTAGATTGTGAAGTATTAGTAGTGGACGAGCCCTATAAGTTATCTTACACATGGGTTGGTGGCCCGATAAATACGATAGTGACTTGGACATTGAAGGAAAAGGATGGAGTTACCTACTTATACCTAGAACAAACAGGATTCAAAGAAGAAGATCAAGCGTTCAATGGAGCAAAATATGGTTGGGCAGGCAAGGTTGAAGAGCTTAAAAAAGTGTTAGAGGAACAATAGAGACGAACATAAATCTAAAGGAGATGGAAAATGAGTTTTTTTCAAGATATGTTTTCAGTATTTAAGAAGCGAGAGTTAGTTTTCTTAGACTATTCCAAGGAATCAGAGGAAGTGTACACCTTTAATTTTGAAAAAGAGAAAGATTTGACCTGGAAAGCAGGCCAACATGGGCTGATTACTGTTACTCATAAGAAAATAAAAAATCCGACTAAACCATTTACCTTGGCTTCTGCACCTACAGAAAATGTGGTGAAAATAACCACAACTATTAGCCATAATCCGAGTGATTTTAAAAAAGGATTTTTAGAATTAAAACCTGGAATGAAAGTTCGTATGGCTGGGCCTCTAGGTTCTTTTAATCTAAAGGAAAATAGCCCTACACTACTAATTGCAGGTGGAATTGGAATTACCCCGTTTCGATCGATTTTAAAGCAAATAGAGGTCGAAGGAAATGGAGTCGAGAACCCAATAAATCTACTTTATATGGATAGCAAAGATTCCTATATATATAAGAATGAACTTGATACAATTGCTAGCAATACAGGCATAAATATCACTTACCTTAATTCTAGGGATGATTTACATCAGGAGATCGATAAGTTTACGTCCTTATATAAAAGCAATGGTAAATACTTTATTGCAGGTCCGAAGTCAATGGTAGATGCTCTTTCTAGTTACTTACAAAATAAAAATATTTCAAAAGCGAATATTAAAAAAGATGCCTTTTATGGGTATTAGATAAGAAAAGTCCTAATTTAACGACAGTTGATATGTTGCGAACTTTCTGGGCCCTAGGAGATATAGGAATTTAGTTTATTGAGAATCTACTTATGGAATAAATCCACTGGAGATTCTCTTCGTTTCATCTACAAATTTACAACTTGATCTCATTTATCTTCTCTAGAGAACGGGACACTATTACACTACGTGGATCATAATTTTGGTGACATAATGTTCCTTAGCATTCTTTACAACCGTATCATAAATGTATTCTTCCAGTGCATAGTCCCCCAGCGCTAAATGCAAACGGTCCATTTCGGAAAATAGTCGCTTATATGCGTGCTGGATCGTTTTTTCATCTCCGACATGGTAGCCGATGAGATAGTTTCCCTCAACAGTTTGAAAATAGGGATAACCTTCCTTTGGGTTGGGCTGTTCCATATATAAATAGCTATAATGAGAGAACTCCTCTTTTAGCAATTGCTCTCGCTTTGTTAAGACCCCGATGGGATATCCTGTATCTAAGTGAGATATGTATAATTCATCGATAAAATCTGAAATAGCCTCGACAAATCCTTCGTCAGCCATATTCTCAATTTTTTCGCTTAAATAAAGAGTCATACTCGGTATATGTTCAAGTGTAATTTGCTTAAAATCAAGTTGTGAAGCTTCTTTCATTAGCGTGATTTTCGCATCAATGATTTTCTCCTTCATCTCGATCTCCTGCTTCTTTTTCACGATCTCGTCCTTTTTTTGGTACATCATCGATAAAAAAGTCTCTGGTGATTTCTTCTCCATGTATTGTTGAATATCTTCTAAGGACATACCAAGTTCCTTTAATAAGTCAATGACGAAGAAAAGTTCAATTTGGTGAATGGAGTAAAACCGGTATCCCTTTTCATTTTTGAATACAGGGGAAAAAAGCCCAATCTGGTCGTAATAAAAGAGAGTCTGTTTGTTGATTTTGCAAAGCTTCGCGAATGCCCCTGTCGTTAAATATTTGCTGTTCTTTTTATTCATAGAGATGTCCCCTCCTTGACTATATAGTTACTATATACATTAGGATGAAAAGAGTAAATATGAAAAATTAGGAGCACATATCAATATGAAAAGTTATAAAGTTACTTTGGGATTATTATTGCTGAATTTATTTATCGCCTTTTTGGGTATTGGTCTCGTTATCCCTGTTTTACCAACTTTGATGAATGAATTGGGAATTACAGGGACAACGGTCGGTTATTTGACAGCTGCCTTTGCTATTGCGCAATTAATTGTTTCTCCATTTGCAGGTAAAGCTACCGATAGATTTGGTCGGAAAATTATGATAGTCATCGGCTTATTTATTTTTGGTATCTCAGAGTTGTTATTTGGTCTTGGAAAAGAAATTGAAGTACTATTCATTTCTCGAATTCTAGGCGGAATTAGCGCAGCGTTTATCATGCCAGCCGTTACGGCTTTCATTGCTGATATTACGAATACAGATACGCGTCCGAAAGCTCTTGGCTATATGTCGGCAGCGATTAGTACAGGATTTATTATCGGACCTGGTATTGGCGGTTTCCTGGCAGAGTTCGGAACAAGAGTGCCATTCTTTTTTGCTGGAGGGTTAGGTACTACTGCCGCTATCCTATCCATTATTTTATTATCCGAGCCTAAGCGGACGGAAGGACATTCGGAGCAAGAATCAGACGGACGTATTGGTTTGCAACGTATTTTGGCTCCAAAATATTTCCTTGCGTTTATATTAATTTTTATCGCTTCCTTTGGTTTAGCGGCGTTTGAATCGTTTTTTAGTCTATTTGTTGATCATAAATTTCAGTTTAAACCATCTGATATCGCGATTGTGATTACAGGTGGCGCCATTTTTGGAGCGATTGCACAGGTAGTATTATTTGATAAACTCACACGAATTTGGGGTGAGATTAAGTTAATTCGCTATAGTTTAATTTTATCAGCAGTACTGGTCTATCTCATGACGGTTGTACATTCCTATTTCTCTATTTTACTCGTTACATTTATTGTCTTTGTTGGTTTCGATTTATTCCGACCAGCGGTGACTTCCTATCTGTCCAATATTGCTGGGAACGAACAAGGCTTTGTTGGTGGGATGAATTCTATGTTTACGAGCTTAGCGAATATTAGTGGACCGATCATCGGGGGAATTTTGTTTGATATCGATATTAATTATCCTTATTACTTTGCCACTGTCATACTAGTGATTGGAATTGTGATGACGATGTTTTGGAAGAAGCAAGCAGAGGGAGCATATAATCGAGTAAAGATTAACAAAGCGAACCTGAATTAAAAAGGATTAAAGTCCAATTACCCTAAACGCTATTTTTTGTGGAAGTAATGTAAGATCCGATTTATCACGTTACCAACTGAACAAAAGGATTGGGGGATTAAGGTAGCTCATTTTAGGGATCCAGCAGGGACTCTAATTGAGATTTATGAAAACATTTAAACCCCTAAAGGAGTGGAATCTAAACAATGGAAACTATGGCGCTTAGGTATTTAAATAAAAATGTTCTTCATCACATTAATATGATAGAAAGTATTAAACATCATCAAGCAAGGGTCATACGGGCAGATATCCACGGTGTTGTCATGTTTGACGTTCCGAGTGAAACATATATGATTAGCTGTGATAGTTTGGAAGATTATAAGAGATTGTTACAAGATATTGATGAGATAAGAGAATGTGAAGTATTTCAAAGTTGGGCCAAATCTTATGTTCAGGAGAAATATCACTTAATTCATAGGGATACATATTATCAGGCAGCCTTTTTTAAGGAACATTTATCAACTATTCAAAGTCCAAGATTGGAGATTAGGAGTCTTGATGCAAATGATATTCTTTTAGTAAAAAAATATTATCCTGCTAATGACCCTTCGTATGTTATCCAACGTCTTCAAGAGGGTACTCTTTTCGGAGGATTTTTAAATAATGATGTGATTGGGTTTATTGGAATTCACGATGAAGGTTCAATTGGCTTACTGGTAGTTGTTGAAAAATACAAAAGAAAAGGATATGGACTCGCGCTTCTGGACTTCATAATTCAACACTATTTAGAAAATAATAGAGTCCCATACTCTCAAATTAGTCATACGAATCAGGCTTCAATATTACTTCATCAAAAAGTGGGTATGGAGATTTCAAAAGATGTAATTGAGTGGTTAACTATGTAGGAAGTAGCACCGAATCGAATAGTAGGAGGATGAATATGGATACAAAATGGCTCGAATGGGCGAAACAACTACAAGCAATTGCGCAAGCAGGGCTAACCTATTCAAAAGATGTTTATGATGTAGAAAGATTTGAAATGATTCGCGAGATGAGCATCGAAATTATCTCTCAATATACTGAAGTGGATAAAAGGCTCATTCGAGATCTGTTTGCCAATGAAACGGGATATGCAACACCAAAGGTTGATATAAGAGCTGTTATATTTAGAGACCAAAAAATTTTGTTGGTTAAGGAAAAAAGTGACGGCGCTTGGGCATTACCAGGTGGCTGGGGAGACATTGGGTTATCTCCGAGTGAAGTAGCTGTTAAAGAAGTAAAAGAAGAAGCGGGTTTTGATGTAAGAGCCGTTAAGTTTTTAGGAGTACTTGATAAAAAGTGTCACCCACATCCACCATCCCCTTATCATGTTTATAAACTGTTTATTCAATGTGAAATTGTAAGTGGAGAAGCAACGAAAGGAATCGAAACAAGCGAAGTCGAGTTTTTCTCGGAAGAAGAATTACCTATATTATCTGTTGAACGAAATACGGAATCTCAAATCAAATGGGCATTTAAATATTTGCATAATCCAAACGAAACGATCTATTTCGATTAATTTACTGCTAAAGCAATAGCTTATATACGATTCAGTCCACGTTTTCTGAATGTTATCTTCCGTTTATTCAAAATTCATAGGTTATTATTTATGTAGAAGTCTTTTTTTATTATAAAAACTACATAAAATATGACATACTGTTGTCATATTAAGAATGATATAGTTATGCCCAATGATAGATGGAGGAATATATGATGAAGACATGTTCTTGGCCTGGAAATAATCAGCTTATGCAGGTATATCATGACGAAGAGTGGTGTGTACCAAATACGGATGATCCGTATATTTTTGAAATGCTCACTTTGGAAGGTGCACAATCAGGGTTATCCTGGAGTATTGTTTTAGCAAAACGAGAAGGCTACAAAAAGGCATTTCATAACTTTAATATTGAGTCTTGTTCGAGGTTAACAGATGCAGACTTGGAAAATATAAAGGAACATGAAAATGTGATTAAGCATTTAGCGAAGCTTAAATCTATTCGAGATAATGCGAAAGCGATTTTGAAACTACAAGAGGAGTTTGGGAGTTTTTCAAATTTTCTCTGGCAATACGTAGATTTTAAACCAATTATTCATAATTGGGACTCCGAGTCACAAATTCCAGCTGAATCAGAGTTATCCAAACAAATCAGTAAAGATTTAAAAAAACAGGGCTTCAAATTTGTCGGCCCAGTGACGATGTATTCCTTTATGCAAGCGGTTGGTATGGTTGATGACCATATTAAAACATGTCCCTACCATACTTATAATAAATAATGAGGTGTTTAAATATGAATATGCAGGAAGCGGTTGAACGGTCGTTACAAATTAGAAAGGCTTATCATCAATTAGAAAAGAAGTATCATGGGACGGAGTGGTCTGTGGAGGAGGATGCACTTGCCTTTCTTACGGATGCAGCATTAGTTGGAAGGTTAACGATGGCTCAACAAGAAAGATGGCCAACAGGGAGTGACCCAGAAAAAGAACTAATGGATAAGATTGGCGAATCGATCTGGTGGTTGATTATTCTAGCAGACCGAATGGGGATTAATAGTAATCATGCCTTGGAGAAATTTCTAGAAACAAAAGAGAAACAATTACTGTAAGAATTGTTTCTTCAGGGAGGCTCTCTCATGCCCATCAATAGACATTTTGAAATCATATATATGTTATTAGAAAGAAAAATCATTACGGCAAAAGAATTAGCAGAGCATTTTGAGGTATCAACTAGAACGATTTATAGAGATGTAGATGTTTTAAGTGGTGCAGGAATACCGATTTATGCGAGCAAAGGGAAGGGGGGAGGAATTTCTTTATTAGAAGGATATTCCTTTAATGCTTCCCTTTTATCAAGCCATGAACAGGAAGATATTTTAGTGGGGTTACAGACGTTGGAGGTCACTGGTTTTCTGAATACCGACCAAATACTAGAAAAGGTAACACGATTATTTAAAAAGGATACAACAAATTGGATTGACGTTGATTTTTCCCCATGGGGAAGTGAGCGGGAAAATAAACAGTTATTTGTATCATTACGAGATGCTATTACCCAGAAATTTGTGGTTCGTTTTAATTACTTTAATTCTGAAGGAGTAAAAAGTGAGCGAAATATAGAGCCTATTCAATTGTTATTCAAACGGAATGCTTGGTATGTTTCAGGTTACTGTTTAGATAAAAGGGATTTTCGAATTTTCAAGATTAGCAGAATGAGAAGATTAGCTGTAACGCGTCAAATCTTTAGCGGAAAAGCTTTCCCTAATGCGATGGAAAATGCTGAAAGCCAAGTTGCGAATTCATCAATTCCGATCATGTTAAGAATTGCTTCTAAAGGAGCCTATCGGGTTTATGACGAATTTTCTGATCACATGATTACAGTGAATGAAGATGGCTCCTATACCGTGAAAGCAAAATTTCCGATTGGCCACTGGTTAGATAGTTACTTGCTATCATTTGGAACACTGTTAGAGGAAGTTTATCCTGATGAGTTGCGTACAAGATTGGTGACCAAAATAGATGAGATTAAACGTAATCTCCACGTTGGTGATTAGAGGGATTTTTCTTAAAGCAGTAGCTAAATTGCTAATGTGAGCATCAAAATCATTATTCTAGTTTTGCTCTACACATTTAAGGGATAATTAAAAAGGGACAGTGGACCTGTCCCTGTGTTCCAGCTAGTCTTTTTTTCCGGCTATGCCGTAAAAGAAAAGTTTCGTTAACTCCTCCGCTATTGGAAGTGTCGTTTTGGCAAAGTCCTCGCGTTGCATATATTCATGAAACATCTGTAAATATAACAAAATGGCTTCATTCGATATAGATGAATCAATATATCCTTTTTCCCTGCCATTATTAAAGAGCTCGATAAAGAGCGGGAGTGCTTCTTTCATGTATATTTCTTCAACATAACTTTGTCCACTGGCAAAATCCTTCATAAAATCCTGAAAAAACTTTTCACTTATTTGATTGATAGCAGTACCTTTCTCGAATAGCATCTTTGTTATTTTTTCATTAAATGGAAGGTCGCTTTCTAGGAACTGCTTCTGTTCATCCCATATTTGATCGACATAAAACTTAAAAACGAACTTAGCTAAGTTATCTTTACTTTCGAAGTAATTGTAGATCGTGACTTGAGATACATTTGCCTTTTTAGCAATTTCTGCGATGGAAACCTTTTGTATTCCAAATTCCATAAATAAGGCTAATGCAGCTTCTAATATATTTTTTTTCTTTTGTTCTCTACGCTTTTCGAAACCATCCATTTCTTTCACCTCATTGTTAGTTTAATGAAAAATATGTAATTTAACAACAAAAATAGTTCATAAACTGTTGAGAATAGCATGAGTTTTGTATATAATGAACTATATAAGTTAATATATTTCATAATTAGCGAGAGGAGAAAAATAGATGACGATATTAAAAACGAACAATCTAACGAAAAAATTTGGAAAGTTTACTGCATTAGATGGTGTGAGTATGGAAGTGAAGGAGGGAGAAGTTTACGGTTTTATAGGTCCGAATGGGGCAGGGAAATCAACCACTATTCGAATATTACTCGGAATGTTAAAGGCGTCCCAAGGTGAGGCTAGAATTTTTGGTAAGGATGCATGGTCGGATGCTGTTGACATTCATAAACGTATTGCATATGTGCCAGGTGATGTGAATCTATGGCCAAATTTGACTGGTGGCGAAGTGATTGATCTCTTTATGAAAATGAATGGAAGCACAAATAAGGAAAGACGAGAAAGTTTAATAAAGAAATTTGATTTTGATCCAACCAAAAAAAGTAGAACGTATTCGAAAGGGAATCGACAAAAGGTGGCATTAATCGCTGCATTTGCATCGGATGCGGATCTTTATATTTTAGATGAGCCAACATCAGGACTTGATCCGTTGATGGAAAATATCTTCCAGGAATGTGTGCTGGAGGCAAAAAAGGCTGGTAAAAGTGTCTTACTATCCAGTCACATATTATCAGAGGTCGAAAAATTATGTGATCGGGTAGGCATTATCCGTCAAGGGAAGATCATTGAAACTGGAACATTAGATGAATTAAGACATTTAACTCGTACTCATTTAACAATTAAAACGAAAGAACAAATAGATTCTCTAAACAAACTAAAAGGGATTTACAATTTGAAGGAAAAAGATTTAGAGCTTACTTTCCAGGTGGATACAGATGAACTTGATTCAGTCATTCGTTATATTAGTGGGTTTGGGATTTTAAAATTAGAAAGTGCCCCACCAACATTAGAAGATTTATTTATGCGTCATTATCAAGGTAGACCACACTCTAACTCTAGGGCAGAGGGGTCGATATAATGTACGAGAGATATTTTAAAGGAACCAAGCATTTAACAGCGTTCATTTTCAGACAACAGCGGTTTAAAATTCTTGTTTGGTTAATTAGTTTACTTGGAATTACCTTGTCAGTTGCCGCATTCTACCCAGAAGTTTATGGCGATGAACAGTCCAGGCAAGCTGCATCTATGACAATGGATAATCCAGCGATGGTGGCGATGCTTGGACCAGGATATGAAGTAGAAGCATACGTGCATTCTATCGGTACGATGTTTGCCAATGAAATGTTGCTTTTTACTGCTATTGCCGTAGCGATCATGAGTATACTGCTTGTCGGGCGGGCTACCCGAGGGGACGAAGAGGATGGGCGTGTTGAAATGATTCGTGCACTTTCTGTTGGTCGACTCTCCTATGCTAGTGCGGTCATGATCGTTATCGTATCGACCCATGTATTGCTCGCTTTATTAACAGGGATTGGTTTAGCTTCCTTAGGAATAGAAGGCATCCATGTAGAAGATTCTTTCTTATATGGTTCCATTTTAGGGGCAACAGGTCTACTATTTGCAGCCTTTACCGCGGTCTTTGCTCAGCTTACTGAAACTTCAAGAGGAACGACCATGTTCTCTTTTATGTTGTTAATCATCGCTTATCTTGTTCGAGCAATAGGAGATGTGAGTAGCGATACTTTGTCATGGATATCGCCACTTGGCTGGACCGTCAGAACGGGAGTATTCGCAGAAAATGATTGGTGGCCGGTTTTATTATCTATTATCGTTGCCATTTTATTTGGAGTTGTAGCATTTTATTTACACTCTATACGTGATTTAGGGTCTGGTTTTATTGCTGCAAGGAAAGGTAACACACATGCTTCAACTTTTTTACGAACAACATTAGGGCTTACTTTCAGGCTGCAACGAACCAATATAATTGCGTGGGCGATTGGATTATTTGCTTTGAGTAGTTCTTTTGGAGCCATTCTAGGAGATTTAGAAACATACTTTGCTGACATTGAACTTATGCAAGCATTTGTTGAAGTCGATTCGGATTACACGCTGACGGAGCAATTTATTACATTACTAATGGCGATTATGTCTTTGATAAGCCTTGTTCCAGCTGTGATGGTCGTTCTAAAATTAAAGGCTGAAGAAACGAAAAACCTCACAGAAAATTTTTACAGTCGTGCAGTATCACGAACTCGTATATTAGCGAGTCACAGCTTCTTAGCGGTTGTTGTAAGCTTTCTCATGCAATCACTTGTTGCCTTAGGGCTATGGTCAGTTAGTGGGACAGTGATGGATGAGGCATTATCATTTAGTACAACTTTTGCTTCAGCATATGTTTATTTGCCAGCGAGTTGGGCTGTTATTGGTTTAGTTATTTTACTAGTCGGGGCAATTCCAAAGTTGACAGGTTTAATATGGTTATATGTTGTCTATTGCTTTGTTGTTGTTTACCTAAGCGGACTGCTCGATTTTCCAAATTGGATGAATAGTATCTCTGTCTTTGAACATGTCCCACAAATTCCAGTAGATGATGGGAATACCATGGCGTTGATAATCTTAACGTTGATTGCGATAGTTTTAATGGTAATTGGTTTTACAGGCTATAACAAACGGGACATTGCCGGATAATGGGTTTAGATGCAATACTAGTTGAAAGAAAAAAGTATGCGGAAATTGAATAGGAAGTCACAAATTTATGCCTATTTGGTACAATTAACCAAATAGGCATTTTGCTGTCAAAAAGATGAACTAGTTTGAGAATTGCTTTACTATAGAAACCTTCTTGCACAGGTGTCAGGATTGAAACTAGAAAAACACTAATAAAAATTGAGATGTGAGGTGGGATTTTATATGGGGAAAGGGACAAAAGTAATTCTATTTTTGCTAGTGGCAATCGTGTTGTTGTTGCTGAATCCAATTGAGATCTTTACAGAGATGCGAACGAAGAGTGAGGTTGATCGTTTGCTTTCGGATCCGGCGGTAATGGAAGAATTGTTCGATGGGGAAATAGAAGACATTGAACATATTGGAGGTAAAACTTATTCTGTTGAAGCAAATGGTTCTATCTTTGTTATTCTCGTAGAGAAAAAGAATGGCAGAACTCAGTTTGATATTTTTGAAGAAATTAGAAAAGTAAATCAAGGGCAAGGATATTAAGGCTCCCTACTTATCGGGATTTATGCGCATAAGCTAGATACTCAGTACACGAGTAAAACTTGTACACTACTTGCAGTAGAACCAATTTTAAAAATAAGAGGCTCAGAGACTTCTGAAGCAAAGTATTGGAGGATTAAGAGTATCGAAAATGAGGAGTTTGATGACATTCTAGCTGTGACAGAACAAGATACGCCTGAGCCTCTTCCTACGATGGAAACTGATTTGCCCCATCAAAAATACTCGATCATGAGTTCAAGCATCCTATTAGAGCAAAATGCGATAAGAAGCGTGAGTGGTTATGGTTACAAAAAAGAGGATGAAGAGGTTCTGACTAGTCTTGTTTTTGAATTAGACGATCTTTACTTATTGGTTGAGGCTGGAGCAGGTCTGCTAGTTCAAATCAAGATGACGAAGGAGTCCCCTAAGGAACTTGGGACTTTACTTTACACTGTTTAGAAAGGGTGGGCTGTCTGAAAAATCCCTAAAATAAAGCAAGAGGAGAAAAACGGTTTGTTATTCTCCTCTTGCTTGTCTGTTCTGTTGATTCGCATTCTAAAATTTTGCTCCACTGTTATAAGCGGAAATTTTCCGCTTATATACAGAATGGAGCTCGTTGGATAGGAAATAACGGAAGTTTTTCCGCTTATACAGTGTAAAATCACCTATTTTCACGATATTAGAGCCAATAGGCGGAAATTCTCCGCCTATATAAGCTGTTTTGCATGATATTTGTTAATTAAGCGGAAATTTTCCTTCTATTTTCCTCTTTAGCTCGCCGAGTTCTTAACGTCAAATCCGCTGAGACGGTTCAATTTCCACCTCTTTTTCTTGCTTCTTAATGACAATCACAAATAAACAAGCAAGTAGGCAGAAACCTCCAGCCATGAGAAATGCCCATGAATAGGAGTTAAAGACCTTATAAATAATGCCTGCACCACTCGCTGCAACCGCTGCTCCTACTTGGTGGGCCGCAAAAATCCAACCATAGATGACCACACTTTTTTCTACACCGAAGATTTGTCTTGAAATATTAACAGTTGGTGGAACGGTGGCGATCCAGTCAAGTCCATAAAAGATCGAAAAGATGATTAAAAGTGTGACCGATCCATGTGTTAGAGCAAAGGGAAGAATAAGCAGGGACAAACCTCTCAAACCGTAATACCAGAATAAAAGCCAGCGGTTGTCAAAGCGATCTGAAAGCCACCCAGAAAGGGTTGTTCCGATTAAATCAAACATACCCATTAAGGAAAGCATGGAGGCGGCAGTCACAGCAGTAAACCCGAAACCAATGCAGTACGAAATGAAATGGGTCCCAATTAATCCACTTGTTGAAAGACCGCAAATGAAGAAACTGCCTGCCAATAACCAAAATTCTTTAACTTTAATCGCATCAAAAAGGGTTGAAAAAGCGATCATGATCGGATTGCGCTTTTGCCTAACATCCACTTCTTCGTGTTGTTCATCCTGAAGTCCATAAGGGAGAATTCCCATATCCTTTGGAGAGCTTTTCATGAAAAAGAGAATGATTGCAAACATAACTACGCTCAAAATGAGGATAAGACCAATCGCCCATTGCCATGAATAAGATTCAACAAGGGCTGCTAATACAGGAAGAAGCACCAACTGTCCTGTTGCCGTACTAGCCGTTAAAATACCAACAGCTAATCCTCTTTTTTTGACGAACCATCGATTGGCAATATGGGGACTTAATATCGTTAAAAACAAACTTGAGCCGAGTCCAATGATGACTCCCCAAATGAGGATCAACTGCCAAACTTCATTCATCAAAAAGGTAAGACCTAAACCTGCAATCAGTGTGGCCATCGCTAATAACATCATTTTCTTGAGTCCCACAACATCTACTAAGGCGGCCATGAAAGGTCCAGAAAAGCCATAGAGAAATAGACTAATAGCAAAGGCAAAGGAAATGACTGAACGATCCCAACCGAAATCATTTTCAAAAGGAACAATAAAAACCCCCGAAGAGGAGCGGGTTATTCCCGCCGCGATAATGGCAAAAAAGGTGATAAATAATATAATCCAGCTATAATGAATCCGTTTCAAACCTTCACCTCATCTTGGTGGAAAATAAAGTTAAATAGATTATAGTCGATTTGAAAGAAATATAATAAATAATTGCTTACAATATTGAGCGAAATTCTTAATCGAGCTTTCCAAAGCGTTCAATAAATACTACGGTTCCGTCCGTATTTAGATGATCTTGAGCAAAAACAATCAAGACTATCATTGGTCTATTCAGTCAAGATCGTGCTTAAAAAAGGGTTAAGATTACTTGGAATGGAACTCCTGATGAGATGTAAACGAGGCGAACATGATTCGCCTTTTCGTGTGAGGAAGGATTTTCACTTTCCGTTAAAGAAGTGTAATGTAAGAAGTAGTAAAGGGAGGCCTCGGGTTGGAAAGATTGGAATACATCCGGAATGAAGAAAAGAAATACCATGCCTTCTGTTATGAGAACTATAAATTGTTTGAAGAAGGTTCGTGGTTACATAAGCCTGTCAATTAATAGCTGGAAGGTATTAACTCAACATGTTAAACCGTTAAAATATGAAATTGCTCGCGATAATAAACCAGTTATTTTGAAAACAAATGCCATTACATATGTTGCTAGAAAAATATAATCAGATATTGAAGGAGTCCAAACATGCTCAATAATGAAAAGGATATCATTTCAGCTATCCAAGAGGATGAGTGGATGATGGAAATTTTAAAAGCAGCGCAAACATTGAATTTACCAGATTGGTGGGTGTGTGCGGGCTTTGTTCGTTCAAAAATATGGGATGTGCTCCATCATTTTAAAGAGAGAACGTCTCTTGCTGATGTCGATGTCATCTATTTTGATCCAACAAACATTGAAGAGTCCTATGAAAAAGAGTTGGAAAAAAAGTTAACAGCGATAAATCCTGACATCCCTTGGTCTGTGAAAAACCAAGCGAGAATGCACCTCAAAAGTAATACGACTCCTTATCATTCATCTGTTGATGCGATTTCAAAATTTCCTGAAACGGTGACGGCGTTGGGAGTACAATTAGATGAGAAGGACAATGTGATCTTAACTGCGCCGCATGGAGTTCGAGATGTTCTTCATTTGGAGGTTCATCCAACTCCAGATTATAGCGAAAATATGGAAAAAATACTTGTCTATGAAGAGCGGGTCAAAGCAAAGAATTGGTCATCTATTTGGTATATGGTTCAGGTAAATCATCTTTTAAAGTGATGAAAATACGCAGAGGAGTAATGGATTATGACTATATTTCCAGTACTTGAGACAGAAAGATTAGAATTAAGACAAGTAACTAAAGAAGACGCCCCTCATATTTTAAGCTATCTTTCAGATGAAGAAGTGATGCAATATTATGGGTTAGAACCTTTTCAGACGATAGAGGAAGCGTTAGATGAAATATCATGGTATCAATCTATCCTAAAGAATAAAACAGGGATTCGATGGGGCATCACGTTAAAAGACCAAGGGGAAGTGATAGGGAGTTGTGGTTTTCATAACAGAGTTCCTCAGCATTATCGCACGGAAATTGGCTTTGAACTTAGTAGAAAATATTGGGGACAAGGAATCGCCAGAGAAGCGATTAATGCCATCATACAATATGGCTTTGAGCATATGGAAATCCATAGAATTGAAGCTTTAATTGAACCACCGAATCTACCATCACAAAAACTAGTAGAAAATCAAGGCTTTGTTCGCGAAGGCCTCTTAAGAAACTATGAATTTACACGTGAGAAATTTGATGATTTGTATATGTATTCGTTGTTGAAAATGGATATGAAAAAATGATTCTCGATTGTCAAAGGCACTTTTCGTTCAATCTCATTTTTCTAGGAGTACGAAAATGCTCATAAGTCGAGTAAGTTAGATAAATTACGGTTCCCTTATATAGTTTGAAGCTTCTTCTTCAGTAGTTCATAATAAAGGGCTGTCGTGGTTTGGACAATTAGAAAAACAATTAATGAAAAGTGAATCTTGTATCCTTGCTGGTAATGGGTAACTCCCATGATAGAAGAGAATTTTTCCATGGTTAAGCCGATAATGGTCCAACCTAGTATGTAAAAAATAAAATACTTTTTGCTAATATGCAACAGCTCATAAAAATAAATAAAAAAATAGCTAAAAGTAGCGAATAAAAAATAAGTTAACAAATCAGACAGTTCATATCTATTGGAGTCATTCACTTTATAAAAATCAAACAAGCCTCCGCCAATGGTAAAGTCAAATAGGGTTGCACTAGCAAATCCCCATACTAGAAACAAGATCATGATTTGTAAAGGAAGCTTTTTAGGTAAAATAATGACAGCAAGATAAGCAATAAGTAACATAATGATTATATAGATTTCATTTTTATCATACGTTTCCCAAAGAATCATTGTCTTTTTTTCACATCCCTAACGACTAGTTTTGGTGATAGCTTTTTAACGAACCCAACGATTTAAATAATTTGTAACTAAAAAATGAGATGCTAACGAGACAAATGTAGTAGATTGCTTCATACCAAAGGCTCCAATGTTTATATTCAGAGATATGAAGTATTGTTGATAAAAAACTAAGGCTAACAAATATAAGCATAAATAAGAACACGAGCATAGCTTTATGTAAGAAATTCGTTGTTTTAACTACAAAATTTAGAATTAATAAAATTAGAAACGGTATGACGATACTTCGATTTAGTAAGAAAGCAAGATAAGGCAAGTATTTTTTGACAATAGATATATACTCTAATTCATCTACTATGATCCATGAATAATGGACACTAATGATTAATATTAGAAGATAGATGAACGTACTCTCAATAAAATGCAACTTCTTCTTTGTAACCATATATATGGAAACGACAAGCCATGAAAGAAAGAAATAAATGACAAATTCCATTGTATCCTCCCCATTGTTTTATTTATTATGATGTCAAAAAAGAGAATAGCTATTCGCAAAATAATGAAAATGAGGAGGCGTGTAGAAACGTTCATTTTTCAATGATAAGACGAGCGAACAAAAAAACGTTAGAATAGATGGAAGGAGGCGGGATGAAGATGTTCTCATATTGGTTATGGCTCTTACTGAATTTGAGCATTTGGTTGTTAGGGCTTCATTTTTTCAACGAAGAGATTCTAGGAATGACAGGAAGGCTATTTGGAACGGCATTGTATTTCGTTTTATTCTTCATCCTGCCATTATTCTTAGCGAAGCCCAAAATAGTAAGCACGTTATTCTTTACGCAGGCTATTATTGCCATGTTCACGTTTTTTCCTGACATGGATGGAAACTTTAATCCTTACTTTATTCTTGTCCTATCGCTCTTAATTGGAGAAGGTTTTTACCGTTTGAGATTTGTGCTTAGTTTGTTACTAGGGGTGATTTGTACAGCAGGCTTGAGCTTCACGACCTTTCATATGGGACTTGCCCCATCCATGCAAGCTTTCATCGTTATCTACATGTTCATCCTTCTTATCGCGATGACTTTTTATAAAAAAATTACTGATCACAATCAAGATCTAGAGGCGAGGTATGAGGCTCTTCTTAGTGAATATAGAAATGTAAAACGACGTGTTTTTTCTGAAGAAGAAGAAACAAGACAAGAAGAGCGGATGTTAATTGCCCATGAAATTCATGATTCTGTCGGACATAAGCTTTCGGCCCTTATCATTCAATTAGAGGCCTTTCGTTTAAAAGTTTTTGAACAGGATCAAGAGCAGGTACGATTTTTGAAAGAGCTGGCAAGTGAAAGTCTAGAAGAAACGAGAAGAGCGGTCAAATCATTAAAAGTGAACGAAACGGGTGGGTTACCAGGGGTCTTGCGATTAATTCGTAAGCTGGAAATGGAAAGCCTCTTGCGAATCCACTTTTCGGTTAAACATGGTGCGTTTTCGGCTCATCTAACTGGTGAGCAGTCTTTCGTGATTTATCGTTCTGTTCAAGAAGCTCTTACAAATGTGATGAAGCATAGTTCGGCGCGGGAAGCGGAAATTTCCTTTGAGGCACCAGGTGGAGGAATTTTTCGATTTGAAGTCAATAATCCTGTTACAGACGACAGCAAATTTACGGAAGGCTTTGGTCTTACGGAAATGCGAAATAGATTACAAAAGCTTGGTGGCAATTTGGATACATATAAAACAGGAGAAATGTTTACCGTTCAGGGCTATTTAAAAATTGGATACGGGGGATTAGAATGATTCGGATTTTATTAGCTGAGGACCAAGTGATGGTCAGGCAAGGACTGAAAATGATGATTGAGTCAGATGAAGAAATGAAGGTTGTAGGAGAAGCGAATAATGGCAAAGAGGCAATACAACTTTGTGAGAAGATGGCCTTTGACATCGTGATTCTAGATATCAGAATGCCTGAAATGGATGGAATCGAAACTGCGAAGGTGATTCAATCCCGTTGGCCCCTAACGAAAATGCTGATGCTTACTACTTTTGATGATAATCAATATGTGTTAGAAACTTTAAAAATAGGAGTTAGTGGCTATATCTTGAAATCGGGAGATACCGAATCCTTGCTACGTTCTATCCGTAGTGCGTTAGCGGGAGGGCTTGCCATTGAAGATCATGTCGCCGCGAAAGTGATGCCTATCCTGCTCAATCGTGAGCAACAGCAAGAGCCAGATCCTTCTTTAACTCCTCGAGAAAGAGACATTTTAACCTGTATCGGGGAAGGCCTTAGTAATGGGGAAATTTCTGAACGATTGGCAATATCAGTGGGAACGGTGAAAAATAATACCAGTCAAATATTAAATAAGTTAGGGTTAAGAGATCGGACACAGTTAGCGATTTACGCGATTCGCCATAACCTCGTTTAAATTAATGTGATGAAAGTAATGAATAAAATGAAAGAGAGTGACTAGAGACAGTGGTAAGACTGTTTCTTTTTTTTACTCTTAGTAGGAGAAGATATAGATACAACCTATATGAAGGAGTGTAAATGATGCTTGAAACGATAAATCTGAGCAAGACATATAAAGACAAGAAAGCGGTCGATGAGGTCAATCTATATTTAAATGAGGGTGAATCAGTCGGGCTTCTTGGACCAAATGGAGCGGGAAAATCCACGACAATCTCCATGATTTCGTCTTTGTTGAAACCAACATCTGGGGATGTGGTGTTTGAAGGAAAGAGCATTATCAAGAATCCCACTGATATCCGTAAGGTTCTCGGGGTTGTACCTCAGGAAATTGCTTTATATGAAGAATTATCGGCATATGAAAATCTGAAATTTTTTGGTGAGATTTATAAGGTGGATAAGGATGCAATTGAGAGCAGGATTCAGGAAGTTCTTGAAATGGTCGGTTTGAAAAACCGTCAAAAAGAGGTAATCAAAACTTTTTCTGGCGGGATGAAAAGAAGAATTAATATTGCTGCTGCATTGCTCCATCAACCGAAAATATTGATTTTGGATGAGCCTACAGTAGGTATTGATCCCCAATCAAGAAATCACATTCTTGAGACAGTACGCAGGTTAAATGAACAGTACGGAACGTCGATTCTTTATACAAGCCATTACATGGAGGAAGTAGAGCAGTTGTGTGACCGCGTCTATATTATGGACCACGGACATATCGTGGCTTCAGGTAGCAAGTCGGAATTACTTAGCATTTTATCAAATGATGATACGATCCAAGTTCAACTTAGCAAGGAAAGTGAAGAGTTGGTAGGTACGATAAGAATAATGAAGGATGTTCGTCAGGTTGATGAAACAAGTAATGGTCTACGAATCATTGTTAAAAAGGGGAGCCATTTATTAAGTGACGTCGTACATGCCGCTGAAAAAGAAGGAATTCAAATAACACACTTTCAAATGGAGATCCCAAGTCTCGAAGATGTATTTCTACATTTAACTGGAAAATCGTTGAGAGATTAGAAGGGAGGCAAAAGAAATGTGGTCATTTTTAAAAAAAGATTTATTGGTATTCTGGCGAGATCGGATAGGACTGCTAATGTCTTTACTTCTTCCAATCGTTCTGATTATCGTACTGAACTTTGCCTTTGCCGGATTATTTAATGGTGAAGAAAATCAGGTGAATATAAGTTTAGGAGTCGTTCAGGATGAGGAGACTACTTCAGGATTGAGAGAGTTTGAAGACTTGGTTGAACAAATGGCTCTCCCTTCGAATGAAAAGGAGGAACTGCGGAGACAGGCATCCTTAAATGAACCGAAGAGAATGCTCGAGAATTTTCTCCATAATCCAGAGTTGAAGGAATGGATAAAAGTAGAAGAATTAACAGAAGAAGAAGCCTTAAGATTAGTAGCGGACGGAAAGCTCGATGCTTATCTAAAAATTCCGAAGCGATTTACCGAAGATGTATTATCTGCAGTCATACTAGGAGAGGACACAGATACATCAATAACGATACAGGCAGAAGAATTTTCGACAGAAGTTCAAGTACTTCAAAATATGGTCAATCAGTTCGTGCACAACCTTAATTTTCAATTTGCTCTTAAGAGCACAGGGGAAACAAGTGGAAACGAACCTGTTCTCCCAGTAGGGGGAATCGAAAAAATGGAGGAAACGAAAACGTACACGATGGTTCAATATTTTACGATCGCGATGAGCACCCTCTTTACGTTATTTATCGCTCAAACCGTTGCCATGAAAACTGTCACGGAAAAAAGAGAGCGAGTATTTAATCGAATTATTTTATCAAATAGCAATCCTTTAGCATTTCTAATGGGTAAGACGATTTCCACCTTTTGTTTTTGTTGGGTTCAAATCATTCTTACGTTAGTAGCCATTCAGCTTTTATTTGATGTTTTTCCAGACCATTCGATAGCATTTTGGAACGGATTGTTGCTCGTTCTTACCTTTTTCGTCTTCACCGTATCGGGGTTGTCGGCGTTATTTACAATGATCACTTTAAGGTTACAAGATCTCAATGCGGCCAATGGAATTTTCACGGTCATGATCATGATGATGGCTGCTCTCGGTGGGAACTTCTTCCCTCTTCAAGGCCTTCCTGAAGTTTTTCAGAAGATCGGAGATTGGACGCCGAATGGCTTAACCCAATCGGTCCTGATTAAATGGATACAAAATGGAGTCTATACCGATTTATGGGTTCCATTGTCGATGCTAATCGTTTTCTTTATAGGGTGTATGGTAGTTAGTGTGGCACTATTTCCAAGAAAGGAGAGTATGTAATGTTTGCGGTATTTAAGGCACAATTAAAGAAAGATATCCGAAAACCGTTTACGCTTATTTTATTTATCGTGATTAGTATTTTAGCAACGCTAATCTTTGGAAATAGTTCATTTGGAAAACCGCCAACCGTATCCGTTTTTAGCAGTGGACCAAATGCCAATGAAATCGAAGAAAAATGGATCGGTTTGTTGAAAGAAAGTGAGGCTTTGAATTTTGTACTGGCAGAGGAAGAAGAAGCGCGGGAAAATGTATCATCTGGAAAAAGTAGTGTCGCCCTTCAATTGATGGAAGCTGATTACCGTTTAATTGCTTCTTCAGACAATACAACGATCCAGCTCGTTGAGCAAGAAGTGCATAAAGTATATACGGAGGAAGCCCAGCTCCAAGCAGCGGTGGGTACGGGGAATACGACAGAAATCAGAAGTAAGGTTGAGCGTTATTTAGAGAACCCTCCTATTAAAGTGCAAACCCAATCCATTAGTGGAGGAGAAATCCCTAAGCATGATATGGGGACGCAGCTCCTGTTTACCTTCACTCTCTTTGTCGTTATGTTTACGATTGGCTTTAAAGTGAATGGAATCAATGCAGATAAGGTAAGTGGAATTTGGAATCGATTGATCCTTTCACCAGTGTCAAAAACGAATATGTATATGGGGCATCTTCTTTATAGTTTTGGCATTGGCTTTTTTCAGGTCATGGCCGTCTTGCTTTTATTTAAATATGTACTGAACTTTGAATTAGGGGACTTCCGTTTAATTGTTATGATCGCTGCGGTTTATACGTTAAGCATGGTAAGCTTGGCGATGTTGATTAGCGGATTTTTGAGGACACCTGAAAAATTCAATTCCGTTTTTGCTTCAGTTATTCCGATGATCCCAGTCGTGAGTGGGTTGTACATGCCACCAGGGACAATTAGCAATCCATTTTTATTATTTATTGCCGATCTCTTCCCGTTAACGCATGCAGTGGATGCAATGTTAAATGTTACTTTATATAGTGCTAGTTGGAATGATATTTCCCTATCTGTATCTCTTCTTTTGCTCATGTTTGTGATTTACATGGGGCTAGGAATTAATTTAGTGGAGCGGAGAAGGGGATAGGTGGATAAAAACTCTCAGATTTGGCTGGGAGTTTTTATTATTCCGCAAATTTACATATAATCCATCCGTTTTTGGGATACTATACCATATTTATGCAAAGGAGACCCAAATATGGAGGAAGTTTGGAAGGGTTTATGTGAAGCTTTTCGATCTAATGATGATTTCTTCAAAATTGAACAGCATTATGACGAACTTCATATTGTCTTTTTGGGGTTGCACTCGTTAATGGATTTTCCTACCACGATGCAAGAGGTTGAGAGGGTCATATCAGATAAAGTCGATGCCCATGAAATAACAGCGATTCTTCAAGCTCTTGGGAAAAAAGTGGAGCAGCAAGAGCAAGCGCAATCAGAAATATTGAAAGGGAATCTTGTAAGCTATATTTCAGACACAAACACTTTTCTCAGCATTAAGGCAAAGCCGCGGACGCTTGACAGGGCCATAGAAGCACCTGCAAATGAAAGTGTACTAAGTGGACCGATGAACTCCTTTAATGAAGATCTGTCTACGAATCTAGGATTGATGAGAAAACAGCTAGTGTCAAAAGATCTTGTCGTTAGTAGCTTTATGATTGGAGAAGAGCACGAAAAGGAGGTAACACTCCTATATGTTAAAGAGAAAACGAGCCAACTATTAGTAGATTCGATTACTAAGCTTTTAAAAAATAGGAAAAAACAAAATGTAGAAACGATTCAAGATTTGATGAAAATACTTGGCATCTCAACATGGTCACTTATCCCCAAATTTCGTATTACAGAGTTACCTCTCGAGGTGAGTCAAGCGTTAATCAAAGGAAAAGTGGTCTTTTTTATCGATAGAATTCCTTTTGCTTTAGTGCTTCCGAGTCAGCTTTCTGATTTGCTCTTTTCAGAAAATGATCGGAATTATTTATACCCTATGATGCTAATGATTCGCTGCCTCCGTATTATCGGGCTTCTTGTTGCCGTACTTGCTCCTAGTTTATATATTGCATTAGTGTCAGTTAATCCGGAAGTATTACGCATCGAGCTAGCTTTATCGATCGCTCAGAGTAGAGAGGGTGTCCCTTATCCTGCTCTGTTGGAGGTGCTGCTCATGCTATTGGTTCTAGAGCTCATTCTTGAAGCCAGCTCCCGTCTGCCCAAAAGTATTGGTCCAACGATCACCATGGTTGGTGGGATTATTCTTGGGCAAGCAGTGGTAGAAGCAAAGTTGGTCAGCAATTTGTTAATTATTGTGTTAGCGGCAACGATGATTGCCAATTCCACTGTTATTGGTTATCAAAATTCCATATCCATTCGTTTTTTCAAGTATATTGTTGTCGTATTTGCTTCGATTTATGGGATGCTTGGAATATTTGCCGGTCTCTTTATTATTTGTTCTTATCTGTCCAGTATTAGAACCTTCGATATTCCTTACATTCCACTAAAGGAAGAACAGGGTGATACAACCAGTGGCTAAAAATATGCAAGTACCAGTCTTATATTTTCTCATTCACTTAGGGTTAATATTCTTTATGTATCCAAGGAATATCATCGAGAGTACAGATAGCAGTCATTGGATACCTATTCTTATAGCCGTGTTGATCCATTTTATTATGATCTCACTTTTTATGAAAGGGCTAAGTTATTTTCCAGGTCAATCTGTTATTATGATCTTTTCAAGGGCTGGAAAGGTGTATTCATTATTGTTCTTATTGCCCCTGTGCCTCTATTTCTTCATGGCGTTAGTAATTACCGTAAGAGCTTACTCTGAAGTTATGATTATTATCTTCCTATCTAAAACGCCTTTATGGTGTGTTATGGCTCTCTTGCTATTGCTCTCAACCTATTTAGCATTATTAGGAATACAGTCCATCTTTCGAGCATCGATGTTATTTGCGCTCATTTTTATACCATCGATTTTTTTAGTATTATTATTCTCCTTACAGAATGTGGACTGGTATTATCTATTGCCTATTTGGTATAGTGATTTTCACTTTTTGTCACATCCATCCTATTTCAAAAGTCTTTTTGCTGTTGGAGGAGGGTATCTTTTTCTAGGATTTGTTCAGCCTGCATTGTCCTTCAAAAATAAAGATATCTTAATCGCAGCAATATGCATCGCTCCATTCTTTTTTATTTCTGTCTATATTCCAATTCTTACTTTTGGTCAGGAGACGGCTTCAACCATGATGTTTCCATTTGCGGTGGCAACAGATGCGGTCAATATTAATTGGCTTGCTTTTGATCGCATAACGGTCTTTTTTCTACTCTGCTCCATTACGTTTTTAATGTTGTTTCTATCGATTTCAATTTATATTACAGTAAAAATCGTGAATCACTATGTCCCGATTGTTCATTTTCAATATTTAGTTGCGATTACGGTCATTTTCACTTTTATTTTCTGTTTGTTCATTCCAAATTGGTCTGAGGTTGAACGTATATTCGGATGGAATACAGGACTGAGATTATACGTGTTGTTTATAACTCCGCTATCTTTATTATTTCTAGGAATTAGAGCTAAGAAGAATGGAGGGAAGTCTCATGTGTAAGAGAACCATTAAGATTTTCATCATAATTGCATCAGTATGTTTTTTAATAGGGTGTTGGGATAATAAGGATATTAACCATCGTGTCATGCCTGTAGTTCTGGGCGTTTCTAAGGTAGGTGACGAATTCAAAGTATATTTACAAATTCCAACTTTAACCAATGGGAAAGTTGAGACGAGCGTTGTGGAGGAAACAGGGAAAAGTATTAATGAAATTATTGATAAGATCAGTACAAATATGGAAAGTCAAGTAGACTTATTACATATCAAAGTTATTGTTGTTGATAATCAGATTGCCGAAGAGGGATTTGATAAAATTATATCCACTTTTTTACGATCAAGAGACATTCCTTCAAAGGCATTATTCTCTATTTATGAAGATGATTTGGACACTTTTTTTTCAAACATAAAGAAGGGTACAGGACCAGAAGTAACCATTTTATTGGATTGCTTTGAAAAAAATGCAGGTTGGACTCCTGAAGTCGCTCTAACGAGGGTTTGGCATATATATAGAAGTATGTACTCATTGACGTATGATGTAGCAGTCCCCGTTATAAGGCTAGGAAAGCCTACGAATGTTGAACAAGCTGGCTCTGGCGTAATTAAGGAAGGGAAAATGGTAAGTAAAATTGATCAGAAGGAAACTTTATTATATAACGCTTTTAATGGAGAAAGCACACAGGGGATTATTGAGGTGATGGATATTGCTACGGTTAAAATATTGAATAACACGATAAGACATCGCTCACGTATAGTAGAAGGTATCCCGGAGCTTTCGACAACCGTTTATTTAAAGGTGACTATTTTAGAAGCTGAGAAGGACGCTACGGAAAGCATAATCAAAAAACAATTGAGTGAGCAGTTAGGAGATCGATTTAATAAGATGTTTACCAACTTACAACAAAAAGAATCAGATATACTAGGAATTGGCCAGCTATTTAGAAATCAATTACCTCGTAAAGAGCTTAAAAAATGGCGTTCCAAATATTATCCTCGTGTATCTGCTGATATTCAATTTGAGGTCGACATTCAAAATAGTGGAATTTTAAAACTGTAAATCTATTTACTTTATCTGAAAATTTGATATATTTAACATATGTAAAAGAGGAGGGGATAAACATGAAACCAATAAACTTGATATGTAATGATAAACACGATGGTTCTTTTCCCTTCATGAAACTTTTGGAAATTTAATTGATGAATCTAATTACTAAGACCTTCGTGTGTATACGAGGGTCTTTTTTAATGAACGTTGTTTTCATATTATAGAAAACGATTTTTGGCTCAAATTAGCCAAAAATCAACTTTGTATAAAAAGCATTCCCAATATTTTGGAATCATTTGCTAAATTTGTGCTATGATTTTTTATGTAGGTGCTGCATAAGTTGGATTAGAAAAGTATGACCTCAACAGGAGGATTCTCACTTCAGGAGGAGTTTGTCAAAATGGAACTCGATTTTCAAATAGATATTATTGGAATCACCATGAATATTTTGGTTTGGTGTCTCATTGGATATTTCGCTTATCGAATTCGAAAGAAGCAAATGGTGGGAATACCAGTTTGGAAGATTGGGATTGTCGTTCTCGTAGGGCTTTTTTCTTTCTCCATTAATATTAATTTGTTTGACACGCCGGTCAGATTGCCGATATTGCCCCTCGGGGTTTGGATTTTATATTTGTTTAAAGGGGATGTAGAAAGGTGGCAGAAGTATCGTCTATTTGCCTGGTTAGGATTTTGGGCAAATTTTCTTTTCCTCTTGATGACGTTCATTTCGATCCCAATCCACCATGGATTTTATCCGAAGAGTGACCCAGCCACGTATATTGGGAACGTTGAGAAGGCATTCATCATTAATATTCATCCATCCGGGGAAGAGCGAGTACTTAACAAAGAAATACTGCTGAATCAATTATCTCAATTAAAAGAGGACACCGTTTATAGTGAAAAGTGGTATGAAGAAACCTATATGAATGCAGACTTGAATGAAGGAAAGGAACGTTTCCCTTATCAAGTCATTGGCGTTTCATCGAAATGGGGAAGTGGTCTTCAGCCAAGTATTTATTTAGAAGAAGATGGAAAAGGGATTTTGATTTTAACATCGAGTGATCAGTATTATTTTCGTTCTGAGGATTCAATGCTGTTAAGGAAAGGAGAATAAAAGTGAGAAAGAAGCTTATAGGAATAGGTGCGGGGATCGCTGTGTTATCCTCTATCTTCATTTACTTATTTTTCTTTTCAAAGCCATTTCCTTTTCCTGTAGCGGAGATGTTAATCGAAGAGATTAATCAATTTTTCCCTGAAGCAAATGCTGAAGAAATCCAAGATTTAATTCAGATAGATGAACGACATACACTTGTTCCTTTTATTTCAGAAACGGGAGATTATGGTCTGAGTTATTGGGTCTGGCAAAAGAGAAGCTGGCATGTTGACCGGATTGATACAAAAGGTGGACCGATGGTTTGGGAGATTAATAGTAGAAAGCCATCATCTTATTATTTTGTATGGAATATATCACCTGATAATTTCTTGGATTCGATGAGTTTTTACATGATAAGAGAAAGAGGATATCAAGTGATGGAAGGAAAAGAGACTTATTATCCAAGAATACAGTTGGAGACGAATGTCTCTCTTCAAGAGAAAACTTATGGGGTATTACAGTTGCCAGAGGAGTGGGCGGCTGTGAAGAAATCCTTTATAAAAACGGATTCATCTCAACAGACGGATTTTTTCTTTAATGAAATGTTTTCGGATCCGAATCTGTTTTTTGGGTGGATTGCTTATGACCGATTGGGAAACGAAAGATTTCCAGAGGACACGAATGGGAACACCTTCTCTAACGGAAAGCTAACGATCGATTATGTTATGATATTGAATGAAGAGGAGCTGGAACAGCCTTGATTTTAGGATGTTATTGAGTAGAAAAACAATCACAAAAAAATGGGGACAACAAACCTGTCCCCGCGTTCCACTTTATTTCCTATCTTTTAGGATGTTGTATGCGCCGCTGAACATGCCGAAGAGGATTCCTGTGATTGGGAAGATTATCCAGTTAATATGCCATTGCTCGTATACTAAGCCTGTGACGAGGAAGATACATACAGCAAGTGGCCAGACAATGACTGCGACAGCGCCAACTACTTTGTTTTCCTCTTTTTGACGTTCGGAGTATTCAGCTAGCTTTAATAACCGATTGTAGCTGTCTTTAATGCCTCCATAATAGATAAAGATATTGATCGCGATTGCGGCCATAAGAAGTAAGGCAACAACACCGTATGAGGTCGAATCTTCATTTATCGCCAATGTAATAAAAAGTGAGACAGGTGAAAGGATACATAGAATGACGCCGAAAATGATCGATAGCGTAAATGTTGATTGAAAAGCATTCGATTTGTTCTCAAGTGTTTGTCTGGCATTGAACGAAAGGGAGAACTCGCCTTTTTCTTCGATGAATTTATATTTTTCCTTCATCATCGCAGCGTATATGAAAAGACCAACGGCGATTGCGACGAGGACAAGTAATACGGTAACGCCGATCGATGTAGCAGCGACCTCAGATAAATTGGGAAGCTGTAAGAATAAGATTAGCAAAGCTGCTCCAAGCATACAGAGAGTCACGCCAAAGCCAATCAATTTATTCGATTTTTTACTTGTCTCTAAAAAGGTTTCTACTTCTTCCTCAGACAATAAGGGAAAATTGTCTTTTTTCTCTTCAAACTGTATTTCCAGTTCACTTAAAAGCTCATCGATATTCCCGAATTCTGAAATCACGATTCCGATCGCTTCATTTTCTGATTTCCCAGATCGTTTTAATTCGTTGTATTTGTCCTCCATATTAGACAGCATTTCTTCTTTAATGGTTTCCAATTGTGCCGTTTTCGGCAATGTGGCAAAAAGATTATTTACATAATCAATAATGGTATTCACGTGAAATCCTCCCTAATAAATCGATTAATAACTTCCTTCGTTAATTCCCATTCCTGACATTTTTCTCTGTAGTAGTTGATTCCAGCTTCGGTAATTTTGTAATAGGTGCGTCTTTTCCCAAACGTTTCATCCTTGTAAAAGGATTCGATATAGCCATTTTTCATTAAGCGATTAAAAGCGGAATATAGCGTTGTTTCTTTAATGGTGTATTTCTCATTTGATAATTCTTTAATTTGTTTTGAAATCTCGTAGCCATAGGACTCGTTTTCTAAAAGTAAATAAAGAATAATCGTATCATTATATCCACGAATAACATCACTGCTTATCAAAAGGAGTCTCCTTTCTGACGGTTTTTATAATGAAAATTACTTCATCTGTCGTACTTCATCTATCGTAGTAATCTTACCATAACATAATTACTACGATAGGTAAAGTAATATATTTAAAATCCTCCAAACTAGGCATCGAATAAGGAGGATGGGATTAAGGAAGATTTGGTGTAGTTGAAAAGTAGAGGGAATACTAAGAGAAATAATAAACGGATAGAAGTTGTAACTACTTTGTAAATTATGTAGGGTAAAAGAACTTTATAATGAAGTTACTTAAGGAAGATTGGGGAGGCATCACATTTGAAAACACAGGGAAAGTCAAAGCTTTTAATGTTCATTTTATTTGTCACATTATTATCAGCCTGTAACATCATTGAAAATCCGAGTGCTTTGGTGAAAGCACCTAATGATTTAATCGAACCACCCCAAAATGCAGACGAACAGAAAACAAAACTGAAAGAGAAATTAAATCAATTGCTCCCTTCAAATATAGAATTTATCACGGCAAAGCATGGTATAACGAAGGAATCGATTGTGATTAAGGATGCAAATGGGGACGGGGCTTTGAAGGCATTTGTATTGTATAGGGGCAATGGAAATAATCGAAATATTCATTTACTTGTGCTTAATGAAAAAGATGGAGAGTGGTTGGAAGAAAGCAGAATAGAAACGAGTTATTATTTGGCAGATTACTTTGGCCTATATGATTTAGATGAAGACGGTGCCTTAGAAGTCGTTATCGGGCTAGGTTTTTCCGATTTTGAAACAGAGAAGCAATTATCGATTTACCAGTGGGTAAATGGAGAATTAGAGCATGTATTAGAACAACCTTATGAGCAATTGGACGTGGCAGACTATGATGGCGATGGAAGGCAGGATGTTCTGTTAGTGCATGGGAAAAGAAGAGAATTCTATATAGCTGAACTATTTCGATATGAAGAAAGAAAGCTACAATCACGTTCAACAGTTAGTTTGAACCCTTACGCCTTTCACGAGAATATAGAAAGTGGAAAATTGAGGGACGGCCACCAAGCGTTGTTTATTGATAGTGCTGTTGGAGCCCACTCTATGACCACGGAAATGGTTGTATACGATGAAGAAAACCTTGTCAAATTGGAAGAAGATATGATGAAGGCTAATCCACTTTATAGTCGGGACATTAATAGAGATGGTGTTATAGAGGTAGGGGGGATGTATGTTCCGGAAGGCTGGAAGGATACTTCATTTGCAGATATTCCATTTATTGAATATTACTCTACTTATTCTATTAATGGAGATTCAAAAAGAGTGATGGAACGGTATACAGATAGACAAAGGAGATTTTATATTGAAATATCTCCGTTATGGTCTGAAAAAGTTACGGTGAATAAAATAGAAGATGGTGTCCAGTTAGTAGATATTAACAACCATAAAGTGCTATTTGAGATTCAATGGAAGGCAAAGGGGAGTGTAGATTCGTCATCTGTCACAATTCTGGCGGAAACGAAAGACACTGTTTTTTACACTGAAATTGAGGAAGTCCAAGCATTTCCGTTTGAACAATTTCACTTATTGAAGGATGAGTTTTAAGGAGGGAAAAGAATGACGACTATTCTTGTTGTGGAAGATGAGCTATCAATTAGAAGTTTCCTTAGCCTAAATCTTAGAAACAAAGGATACATTGTCAAAGAGGCAGTAACAGGAGAAGAGGCTTTAAGCTATTTTAAAAGCGAACCATTTGATATGGTGCTCCTTGATCTAATGCTTCCTGGGATAGATGGATTTGAGGTTTGTCAGGAAATACGAAAAGAAAATCAATCAGTGGGTATTATTATGTTAACCGCAAAGACTCAGGAAAAAGATCGAGTCGATGGACTAATAATCGGGGCGGATGATTATTTGAGTAAACCGTTTAGTCTCGTTGAGCTAGAAGCGCGAATCTACTCGTTATTACGAAGGCTCAAACAATCCGAAAAAAATGAACATGAAAAAATCGCCTCTGGTCCATTTCAATTAGATGTAGAAATGAAGAAAATCGTTAACGCTGACTCTGAGATAAAGCTGACACCAACGGAGTATACTATTCTGCACTTAATCATGAGCCATCCGAACCGTGTCTTTTCGAGAGATGAACTCCTTGATGAGGTTTGGGGAGAATTCTATGTGGGAGATATTAAAGTTGTTGATGTGAATATAAGGCGTATTCGTCAGAAAATCGAAACAGATCCGTCCAATCCCGTCTACTTATGTACTGAATGGGGACATGGATATCGTTGGAAGGAATAAGGCATGAAACGAAAAGTTATTTTATATTTCATGATCATTATCACCCTTACCCTAGGGTTAATAATGGGGATTATGGGATTTGCCTTAACAAAATATTATTACCATGGAATCGCCAATACCTTTCAAAATCACGTAGAAGCCATTACCCCATTATGGGAAAAGGGGAATGAAAGACTTTACGGGGAGCTTCAGGACTATAGTGACCAAATTATAAAGGATTATCAGTATGAAGGAGCAGACCTTGAATTACTGAATTTGGAAGGGGAGGTATTACAATCATCTACAGGATTTTTTGATGAACTCTCTTATGAGCTTAATCCTGATATATTCGTCATTTCGACCGTTTATGAAAAAGAAAGTATAGAAGTGTCGGGGGAGGAATTAATAGCTGTTTATATTCCACTCGTGGCAGATGGACAAGCAATCGGTGTCCTCAGGTATGTATCCTCACTAATTACCGTACATGAAGTGAGTAAACGCTTACTGATCTATGGATTTCTTGTTTGTGTAATCGTAGCAGCTATGGTGTTTCTGGTGAGTCTTAGGCTAGCAGATTCTATCGTAAAGCCAGTGAATAAAATAATTGACTTTACGGAAGAAATGTCGAGAGGTCAGTTTGAGAAAAGAATAGTAGAGGATTTTCCTCATGAATTAGGAGTGATGGCTAGAACGTTAAATTATATGGCTGATGAGATTGTCAAAACGGACCACTTAAAAAATGAATTTATTTCTTCCATTTCTCACGAACTTCGGACGCCTTTAACGGGTATTAAAGGATGGGTAGAAACAATGAAATTTTCGGATGAGTTGACGGAGGAAGAGGCCAAGTTTGGGTTAAGCATCATTGAGAGTGAATCAGAACGGCTTATTCATTTAGTAGAAGACTTATTGGACTTTTCTAGATATGAATCTGATCGAATGCCCCTAACTCTTACTCGAATCGCTTTTGATAGACTCGTTCAGGAGGTTGCATTGCAGTTTGCGAAAAAAGCTGAGGAAAAAAACGTGCAGATTAAACTCGACTGTAAGCCTGTTTTTATTTTGGTGGATCGAAATAGGATGAAACAAGTCCTATTAAATCTTCTTGATAATGCTATTAAGTTTTCAAAAAGTGGAACAGAGATTCATGTAGCCCAAGAAGTAAAAAACGAAGTTCTTTCCCTCGTTATATCTGATCAAGGGATTGGGATAAAGGAGGAGGATTTACCCTATATTGCAGAATCATTCTACAAAATTAATAGCCATTCAACTGGTGCTGGTCTTGGTTTAGCCATCTCACGCAAAATTGTTGAAAAGCATGGGGGTACGATGGCCTTTAAAAGTGAATATGGGCAAGGAACATCAGTTGAGGTGACATTGCCTATAGAAAGATTGTGAGATTCTTGGAGAAGGGAGCGGAAGTACATGTGTGGTTATTTCGGATATATGGGGGAAAATGGTCAGGAAATCCATAGAATCACTAAAGAGATGTCGTCTGTCATCATCCACCGGGGTCCTGATGATGAAGGATATTATTTTGATGATGATATTTATTTAGGGTTCAGGCGGTTAAGTATTATCGATATTGAAAGTGGCCATCAGCCTCTATCTTATGAGGAGCGTTTTTGGATAACCTTTAACGGGGAAATTTACAATTATATCGAGTTAAGAGAGGAGTTAATGAGAAGTGGTTATACTTTCCGGACTGACTCGGATACAGAGGTAATAGTGGCACTATACAGTCATATTGGTGAAAGAGTCGTGCATAAGCTACGTGGCATGTTTAGCTTTGTGATCTGGGATAAAGAAAAAAAGGAGTTATTTGGAGCAAGAGACCATTTTGGAATTAAGCCGTTCTTTTATTACGAAGACGATGATGATTTCTATTTTGCCTCAGAGAAGAAAAGCATTCTTTTAGCATTGCAGGATAATAGCGAGCTAGATTTACAATCATTACATTATTATCTGACCTATCAATACGTCCCAGAGCCACACACCTTATCTAAGGAGATTAAACGGCTAGAACCAGGAAGGTTTTTTACAAAAAAGCTAGGTCAACCGATGAAAATAGAGTCCTTCTTCAAACCTACATTTTGTCCAAAGGAGGCTACATTTCAGCAAGCCGTCAATAAAGTTCAACATGCTTTAAGAGATTCCGTTTCTATGCATATGCGAAGTGATGTTCCTGTAGGAGCATTTCTTTCAGGGGGGATTGACTCTACCAGTATCGTTGCTTTAGCCAAGGAGATGCATCCTAATATTAAGACATTTACGGTTGGTTTTGAAAGGAGAGGCTTTAGTGAAATTGAGTTGGCTCAGGAGACAGCCGATGAATTGGGTGTTGAAAATATTAGCTATGTGGTGAATGTCGATGAATTTATCAGAGAACTTCCACGAATTGTCTGGCACTTAGACGATCCGGTTGCAGATCCGGCGTTAGTTCCATTATATTTTGTTGCTCGAGAGGCAAGTAAGCATGTGAAGGTCGTTTTATCGGGAGAGGGAGCAGATGAACTGTTCGGAGGTTACAATATTTATCATGAACCTCATGCGTTAAAGAATTTTCGCTATTTGCCGGCACTGCTAAAGAGGGAATGTAACTCATTTGCAGGACGATTACCGAGTTGGGTAAAAGGAAAAAGCTTTCTCGAAAGGGGTACGACAAGCTTAGAGAAGCGTTATATTGGGAATGCAAAAATTTTTCAAGAGGAGGAGAAGCAAGAACTTTTGCAATCCTATCAATCACAGTGGCATTACCACAATGTCACAAAGGATTTCTATCAACAAATTCCGCATTTGCATGATGTGCAAAAGATGCAGTTCATCGATCTCCATACATGGCTTCCTGGAGACATTCTTGTAAAGGCAGATCGCGTGTCAATGGCTCATTCCTTAGAGCTTCGAGTACCATTCTTGGATAAGGAAGTATATAAAGTAGCTTCTCAGCTTGACCATTCCGTTACAGTAACCAATCATCAAACCAAATATATTTTAAGAAAAGCAATGGAAGAGATTGTCCCTGCATCTGTTTTTAATCGAAAAAAGCTTGGTTTTCCTGTTCCCATCCGACATTGGCTGCGAAATGAAATGTTTGATTGGGCTTATCAATTAATCATGGAAAGTAGGACAGATTACTTATTTGAAAAGAATTACCTTCTTTTTCTCCTGTCTGAACACCAAAAGGGAATAAAAGATAATAGTAGAAAGTTGTGGACAGCGTTAGTTTTTATGATTTGGCATCAAGTTTATGTGGAGGGAATACATCAATTTGAGAACATGGAGAAAAAGAATAACCTATTACAATTCACATGACAAAATACAGATAAAAGTAGGAGATACCAATGAAAAAAATGATAGCCATTTTCTTTCTGGTTATTCTAGCTGGCTGTGGCAATGGAGAATACGACCAAGCAATGGGACAAGCAAAAACAGCCTTAGAGAGTGGAGATACGGAAGCTGCTTTAGCTGCGTTTGAAACAGCGTTAGATGAGAAGCCAGAAGATGCTGAAGCTAAAAGTTATTATGAACAGATCCTTGGTTTAAACGAAGTGAAAGAAGCGATTAATAATCGTCGTTGGGAAGCTGCTTTATCGACAGCTCTTATTCTTATACAAGATGTGGGGCTAGACAATCAAATAAAAACACAATTAGACCAATATATAGTGAGAGCTGAAAATGGGTTGCGAGAAGAGGAACAACAAGACCCAGGAGATTCTGGGGAAACTAAATCCCCGGATGTCTCGAGCCTAAAGGAAGAATATTTACAGAAGCTACAGGATGTAGAAGCTAGCTTAGCTTCACAACGAAAAATACTGGAAACAGGAACGCAAGTGGATATGACCGAAGCTCAAGGAGAGATATTGAGAAGCTGGGATAACGCCTTAAATGAAATTTATCGTGAGCTTGAGAAAAGCTTGCCTGAAAATGAAATGAGTCGTTTAAGGGAAGAACAGCGGAAATGGATTGCGTACAGGGACGAGACGGCAAAAGAGGAATCGTTGCCATATGAAGGTGGCTCGATGCAATCCTTACAATATCTTAGTACTCAGGCGAATTTAACGGAAGATAGATGCTATGAATTAGTTGAAGGATTTATGGAGTAAAAAAACTGAAGGTGTGCTGATTTCAGCATGCCATCAGTTTTTTTTGGTAGGCATCTTCCTAACATTTCTTTATCCAAAGTATCTTCGTAATAAGTAAGCGACCCATTTGCAATGGGGTTGGTTTCGGATGTTCTCTAATAAACCTGCCACGATTGCAGCATGATAAGAAGGGTTGATAATCTCTTCTTTTAGTAAAAGGAGTGAATCTTTTTCAATAGATGCTTCTAGCTCTTGGACTTTCTGCTCAATAATCTCAAGGATTTCTTCTTTTGAGACTTCCTTTTTAATCGGATGTTGATGAATAAATACCGATACTTCCTTCGTAACAAAAGGAATGGTGGAATGCTCAGCAAGTACCTTTGTTTTTTCTGAAAGGGATCGAGCAAGTAAATCTATTTCAAAAGGAATGTTATGGAATATTAGTAAACCGGTATATACATTCATTAATCCTCTTATAGAATAGACCAAATCATATTTGGTGACGGCATCTCCAAAAATGCGCTCAATTAATGTTATGATGAGCTTTTCCAATAGTTGATCGTAATATTGCATCTTAATTAGAAGCTCACCATTAAATGTCTGTGCTTGTTCTTTGATTAAAAACTTCGCAAAATTGGAATGCGCCTGTAAAGAATGAAATGCCGTGTGGTAAAAGGAATATAAAAGGCTTTCATTTTCTGTGTTTTTGACCGCATAGTCAATATCAGAGATGTATTGTTCCATAAAATGGTCCAGTAATGCGAGTATTAACTCGTCTTTTGACTTGAATGCAAGGTAGAAAGCACCTTTCGAAATCCCACAGTATTCAGTTATCTGCTGTACGGATGTAGCTTCGAATCCTTGTTTCGCAAAGAGCTCGAGTGCTTTTTCCATAATTAATTGTTTTTTAGCCATCTATTGTTTCGCTCCTAGGGTAATTTGTTGACAAATGACCGGTTAGTCATTATTATAAGTAATTGAGTTTCATAAGTCAATTTAGGGCAGGTGTAACAGTGAAAAATCTAGTCAATTTTGTATTGAAAAATAAGCTAGCAGTTTGGTTGCTAACCATTATTATAACTGCTTCTGGTATTTATTCTGGGACACGGATGAATATGGAGACGATTCCGGATATCTCCATTCCGTATTTAATGGTCATGGATGTGTACCCTGGTGCAACACCAGAACAGGTGATGGAAGATGTATCCATACCTTTGGAACGGGCAATTGAAAACTTGGAGGATGTAAAATTTGTATACTCCAATTCATATTCTAACATGTCAAATATTCAAGTAGAGTATGATTATGGCATAGATATGGATGAAGCAAAACGTGCACTACAATCTGCTCTTGATACAGTAGAATTACCAGAAGATGCACAAGAACCAGCGATTACCGCGATTAGCATGAATATGATGCCTGTCGTAGCATTGAGTGTAAGTAGCGAGACAGAAGATATTGTAGAATTAACTTCCACAGTGGAAGATGTTTTACTTCCGAAGATTGAAAAGATTGAAGGAGTAGCTTCTGCTACCATTACTGGTCAGCATATTGAAGAAGTAGAACTTACCTATGACGAATCGAAAATGGCCGAGTTTGGTTTGACTGAAGATGATGTCAAACAAATGATTCAGGCAAGTGACTTAGCGGTTTCATTGGGTCTCTTCGAATTTGAAGAGGGTGAACAGGCAGTCTCTGTAGACGGAAAGTTCATGACAGAAGACGAATTGAAGGAAATGTTAATCCCTGTCACACCTACTGAGACACAGCCACTTCCATTTGTAAAATTAGGCGATATTGCCACTATTGAGTTAGTGGGTAAAGTACAATCAGTATCCCGTACAAATGGGGAAGATGCGATTGCCATTCAGATCGTAAAAGGTCAACAGGCGAACACAGTCGATGTTGTTGACGCTGTGAAAGACCTAGCAGACGAAGAAATGAAGAACATTGATGGACTCACTATAGATGTATCTCTTGACCAAGGTGAACCGATTAAAGATTCCGTCATTACGATGGTTGAGAAAGCATTATTCGGTGGTTTAATTGCCGTTTTAATCATTCTCTTATTCTTACGTGATTTCAAATCAACAATTATTTCCATTGTCTCCATTCCAGTTTCGATTTTCATGGCATTAATGATTCTAAATTGGATGGATATTACCCTTAATATTATGACCCTTGGAGCGATTACCGTAGCGATCGGTCGTGTTATCGATGACTCGATTGTTGTCGTGGAAAATATCTATCGTCGACTCCACTTAAAAGGAGAAAAACTATCAGGTCGAGCTTTAGTGCGTGAATCGACGATTGAGATGTTTAAACCAATTCTATCATCAACATTAGTAACCGTAGCGGTGTTTGCACCACTTGTGTTTGTTGGAGGAATGGTTGGCGAGCTATTTGTCCCATTTGCGTTAACGATGTCATTTGCATTAGGGGCTTCATTACTTGTTGCGATTACAATAGTTCCGGCACTTTCTCACTTCTTATTTAAGAAGAAGTTATATGGTGAAAAAACAGAAAGCAGCCATAAAGATTCTGGCAAGTTATCTAATTGGTATAAAAAGGTTCTCGAGAAAGCGTTAAATCATAAAATTATCACTTCGATCATTGCGATTGTTTTATTAGCAGGAAGCTTAGCGTTAACTCCGTTAATCGGCTTTAGTTTTATGGGAAGCGAAGAAGAAAAAGTGATGTACTTAACGTACACACCACAAACAGGTGAGCTTTTAGATGAAACTTTAGCTAATGTGGAAGAGGTTGAGCAAGAGTTATTACAGCGTGAAGATATCGATATTTTACAAGTTTCTGTTACAGATAGTGACAGTGCGGATATGATGACAGCCATGATGGGTGGAGGAGCTGGCGGTGCATTAATGTACCTCATCTTTGACCCAGATATGAAAGACTTCCCAGCAGCACGTGAAGAAGTTGAAGACTATGTGTTCAACATTGGGCAAAGCGGAGAGTGGAAGAGTCAAGACTTTGCAGCAATGTCTATGTCTACGAACGAGGTTAGCTACACGTTCTATAGTGAAGATTTAGATCGATTAAATGAAGCGGTAAAAATGGTCGAAGACACCATGAAAGAAAATGACGGTCTTGAAGATGTTGCATCTTCTGCTGAGGATGCATACGTAGAACATACCTTTAAGGTAGAACAAGATGAATTGCTTCAATACGGGTTAACAGCAGGGCAAATTATCATGATGCTAAGCCCTAATCATACAAAAGAAGTCTTAACTACGATTGAAAAGGATGGAAACACGCTAGAGGTTATCGTCCAACACGAGCAAGAAGACCAACCTAAATCAATCGAAGAAATGCTTGAACAAGAAATTCCTACAGCTCTCGGTACAACGATGCCACTTTCTGAGCTAGTAACCGTTGAAGAAGGCACAACTCTCAACACACTTGCTCGTAGTAAAGGAGAGTACTATGCTTCAGTATCTGGTACAATCCTAGATAAAGATATTTCTAAAACAACAGCAGAAGTCGATAAGGCAATTGATGAATTAGATTTACCAAAAGGAGTAAGAGTTGACGTTGCCGGTGTTGCTGCTGACATGACGGAAACATTTACGCAACTTGGTATCGCGATGATTGCCGCGATTGCGATTGTATACTTCATCCTTGTAGTTACATTTGGTGAAGGATTGGCACCATTTGCGATCCTATTCTCATTACCGTTTGCGGTTATCGGTTCATTTGTCGGATTATTAATCGCAGGAGAAACGATTTCTGTATCCGTTATGATGGGGCTACTGATGTTGATAGGTATTGTAGTCACGAATGCGATTGTATTGGTTGACCGGATCATTCATATGGAGCGAGATGGTATGTCGATGCGTGAAGCGATTCTAGAAGCGGGAGCTACTCGTTTGCGCCCAATCCTGATGACGGCTATTGCAACTATCGGTGCATTACTTCCGTTAGCGTTTGGAACGGGTGGTGGAGGCTTAATCTCGAAAGGCCTAGCAGTAACCGTAATTGGTGGTTTAACGAGCTCCACATTATTAACACTAATTGTTGTTCCAATTGTTTACGAAATTTTATCAAGAATGTTTAAGAAAAACCGTAAAGAAATCGAAGAAAACTAATCGTTTGTTTTAAACCGAAGGGCTTAAATGGACCCTTCGGTTTTATTTGTGATCTAGGAAATTATAGATTTCCTCGATTTGTGGATAAGTGTTCGTATAAACAGTAGGAGTATCGGTATTGAAAAAATAACAGGAAAAATCAAACATGACCTAATGGTCACCGCGAGATATGAAAATTGGTATGGTGTACAGCACACGAATGAATTATATTTCCATTTTTTTGTCTAGACTATTAGTAACAGATTAAAGGCCGTCGGAATATTGGAGTTTTTAAACCCGAGGAAAAATCCGGCCTATTGCACTTACGAGTACCGCCGATTGTTGCCTCGAGCACGTGTATAAAACTACAACTACTTAAAAGTGTATAATCTGTGAGTCTATTAATGAAAAGAGGAATCTTCATGGATGCTATTCGAAAATGTTGTGCTGGTTTAGATGTTCATCAAGAATCGATTACGGCTTGTATTTTGAACAGTCCATTAGATCGAAAACCTAAGCCGTTAATCAAGAATTTTGGAACCACAACTCCTGAGTTACTTCAACTGCAAGATTGGTTAGCAGAACACAAATGTACGGAGGTAGCTATGGAAAGTACCGGTGTTTATTGGAAATCGGTATGGAACATTCTTGAATCATCTTGTCAACTCACGCTTGCCAATCCAGCTCACATTAAAAATATGCCAGGGCGTAAGACTGATATCAAGGATGCTCAATGGATCGCTCAACTGCATCGATGTGGTCTCGTTCAAGCGAGCATGGTACCAACTCAGGAGATTCGAGATTTACGAGACCGAACGCGCTATCGTCAAAAACTTGTCCATATGATTACATCCGAAAAGAATCGTATTCACAAGTTATTACAAGATGCCAACATCAAACTAACTACGTTCGTTTCTGATTTGTTTGGCGTTTCTGGACGGGCTCTTCTAGAAAAACTAATGAATGGCGAAGTGCTAGACGAAGAACAAGTACGATCCTTGGTTAAAACAAAACTGAAGAAAAAGGTTCCTCAATTACTAGATGCTTTAAATGGAAAGGTACGATTGCATCATCGAGAAATGATCCGTATGCACATGAACACCATCATTTTTTTAGAAGAACAAGTGACACATCTTGAGAAATCCATTCAAGAACTACTGAAACCATACGAAGAAGAAGTTGAACTCCTGGATACGATTCCTGGCATTAATACTGATGTCGCGGCGTGCATCATTGCAGAAATCGGAACCAACATGGAGCTATTTGAAACAGAAGCCCATCTAGCTTCATGGGCTGGAATATGTCCAGGAAATAACGAAAGTGCAGGTGTAAAAAAAAAATCGAAGTCCCGTAAAGGGAACAAGCATTTAAAAGCGATGCTTTGTCAATCCGTTTGGGCAATAAATAGAAAAAAAGATTGTAGAATCACAGCGTTCTTTCATCGAGTAAAGCGACGACAAGGGGAAAAGAAAGCAGCTATCGCAACCGCTCATCTCTACCTTCGCATCATTTATCACATCTTATCAGATAAAGTAGAGTACAGTGAATTAGGCACGCATTATTTACCAAATAAGAAAGAAAGAACGTTAGAACAATTAAAAAAACAAATAGAAAAAATGGGTTATGCGATACAGTTAGAGCAAGTACAAACCAGCTAGCTGCCTATAACCCATTTTTAAAAAGTACAATTTTAGACCTTAGGGGGTCTTTTTTTGCTTTTTTTGAGCAACCAGCATCAATTTTCGTATAAATTCCGCTTAATAAGCAAACATCATGAAAAAGAGCCGACATAACAGGAAAAATTCCTGCTATTCCCTCAAAAAAAGCCAAAATAAATGATTTTGCCCTCCATAAGCGGAAAATCTTCCGTTATTTCTCCTAAAAGGGACTTCGTTGAGGAGATAACAGGAAAAATTCCGCTTAAGGGTGAGAGATGTTTGGAGCGAATTAGACAAACCGGCAGCTTCCTTTATTTTGTAGGAGCTATGTTCTGATCTTTTGCAAAGGACAGCATTATTAGAGTGAAATTCTGTAGTTTTGATTTATTCGGACAGGAAGAGAAAGTCGACTCGAAAAGGAGTCCGAATACCAGTGCTTTTCAGATCGGACTCCCGAAGATCCGAATTCAAACAAGTTAGAAGAAGAAGGCGGCTTGAGCAATTTATCCAATTTCCATTTTAATAAATTTGCTCTAAGGGGCACCTCAATCCAGATAAATAGCGTTGCCCCATAACGCAATACGTCCCAAGTCTGAGATCAAATTATTCCTTAAGCCGCTATTGACTCCCGCCTATTCCCTTTAAAATGGAAACACAGAGTACGACAATTAAAGGGGAAATTACGATGAAGGATAGAAAAATTTATATTCTTTTAACCGATACTGGGACGGTTTTGACGAGGATGATTCGACTCTATACAAAGAAAAACTATAATCATGCATCGCTTTCACTCGACTCGGACCTAAATGAGGTATATAGTTTTGGACGGAAGCGACCGAGAAATCCCTTTATTGGTGGATTTGTTAAAGAAGACATATCAAACGGACTCCTTCACAATGCGGAGTGTGTTATCTATAGCTGTACAATCTCACAAAAACAATATGAGGAAATCCAAGCTTTTCTAAATGAAATTGAATCGCATGAACATAGTTACCGCTACAACCTTCTCGGTCTTTTTGCTTTTATGCTAAAAAAAGAAATTCGCCGTAAAAATGCTTATTTTTGTTCGGAATTTGTTGCAACTGCTTTAACGAAGGGTGAGATTGTCCAACTAAGAAAACCACCATCTTTCGTGGCCCCCCATGATTTCGAAGAAGTTGGGGATTTTCAATTAGAATACAGAGGAAAATTAGCTTCCTTTTATCATAATAAAAATGATTCTTATCACCTTTCATTATCATCCTAAAACTTAACAGCAAATAGCCAAGTATCAGTCTCCCGTTTTTGTCAATAATAAAGAGAGGGAGGTGAGTATCTTGGCAAAAGATGTGCTATGTGAAGTAAACAACTGCACGTATTGGGGTGACGGGAACCAATGTCATGCAGATGCTATCTATGTGGTAAGTCGTAAAGGTGATAAAGCGTCCACAAGTGAGGAAACAGATTGCAAAACTTTCGAACCTGGAATCTAGAGAAGGGGGGTAACCATTTGGTTACCCTTTCTCATACATAGTATTGATAATCATAATCATTTTCATTCATTATTTTTACAAAAGGAACAGAGACTCTTCAAATAAGTCTCTGTTCCTTTTTCTATGTTCCAAGTGACTCTTTTAAAAAAGATTCGAGATAATCGACATTCGTAATTTTTTTATTACATTCATCACTATCTGTGCAAATTAAATTCCCGATCGCTTTATAATAATCAGGATTTTTTTGTTTTTTCGCTTTCGTGATCGTCGAAAAAAAGGCCACCTCACCATGGCTATTGCAGATGGAACAGATATTATTTTTCCCAGTCGCAGAAATCCTGCATTCAATCCCGACCATTTTCTCATCAAGTTCGTAAACCAAATACTTCTTGTTGGAACCAGGATCATTCCATCCTAAATAGGTAAGCTTGCTGTAATCTAGATTGGATAGGTTAGGAAGCTTTAACTTTTTACTTTTGGGAAACATCTTTTTAAGCTGCTGTTCTGAGAGCTTAGGAAAATCGGCCACACAGGCTGAAAGCTGCTGGAGATATTGTTCATATTCACCTTCACTTCTCAACTTTGAAAGATCAAGCAGTGCGATTTGCTCCGCAGCTGCTGTCGGAAACAAGTCTAAAATTTTGGCGTTGGCTAGATCGATCGTTGCGTTCAAAACGGTTGGGGGGACATGTTTTTTGATACTTTCCCTAATTAAAATAACTTGTTTTTTTATAAAATTGAATTGTTCGTTTTTCAAAAATTTCTCTGTCATCTTCGTTCTCTCCTATACTTGCTATTTCCTTATTATAGATAATCAAGCAGCATTCTAAAATGGAGAGAATGAATTAGAATTGTTTTTTACCTGGGTCGATTTCACAATGTACAAAGGTAAATTAAAAAACGAATATTCTAGTATTAAGCATTCGAAAAACCCTAAAATTATACTAATATATAGGATGTTTTGAGTTAATATTGTTCGTTTTTTAACTTGAGAAGCGCAATTATGAAATTCATTCACCCTATAAACAAATAGCGCTGGTGAAGACCAGCGCTATTGTGAGTATATAATCTTTTTTATCGTTTCACTCGAGAGGTAATATTCCTCAGCCAATTGTTGAATACTGCTGCCGCTAGTAAAAGATTTCCTTATGGCAGCGTTACGGCGATCAAGCATTTTTCTGCCGCCGCTTGCAGTCCCCCATTTTTGGTACTTTGTTTCCTGTTTCGGAATATAGAGGGTTTCTCCTTGAATGTATTTTTGAATTTCTGATATAAGCTTTTCAGGTAAAACTTTTTTTGCATTCGTATATTTCATTTTCCGCTCGCTCCTTATTTTGAGTTTGAAAAATAAGGTGCAAAGCCAAAATATTAGAAAAGCTTGGCAGCGATAAACTTAAATGTTTCGCCCCATGCAAAGTATCGCCATTCCAATAATTGGCTTTGCATGAGTGAAAGAAGATCTAGACAATCGATAACGATTCCCCACTAGTAAGCACCTCCCCTTTATAGTGTTAGTATAACATGTTTAAGGATGCGACAGACGACTCTTAAAACTTGCGATAGGATGAAAAAAGTCTCAAAATGAAGATAAATATCCGAAGGAGGACATACTTAGTGGAAATAGGAATTAGTACTTTTGTTGAAACAACGCCTGATGTGAAAACAGGTGAGATCATTAGTCATGCAGAACGCTTGCGTGAAGTGGTGGAGGAAATTGTCCTCGCCGATCAAGTTGGACTTGATGTTTTTGGTGTTGGAGAACATCATCGAAAAGACTATGCAGCCTCTTCTCCAGCGGTGTTACTCGCAGCAGCGGCATCTCAAACGGAACGGATTAGACTAACGAGTGCCGTATCGGTTCTCTCATCAGACGATCCAGTTCGTGTCTTTCAAGACTTTGCCATGCTTGATGGGATCTCGAATGGAAGAGCAGAAATTATGGCAGGCCGCGGTTCTTTCATCGAATCATTCCCTCTCTTTGGCTACGATCTTAACGACTATAATGAGTTGTTTGATGAGAAGCTTGATTTGCTTTTAAAAATAAGAGATGCGGAAAAAGTGACATGGAGCGGTAACCACCGTCCAGCGATCCAAAATCTTGGCGTTTATCCTCGACCAGTTCAAGAACCGTTACCGGTGTGGATAGGTAGTGGTGGTACACCGCAATCGGTGGCTCGTGCTGGACAATTAGGATTGCCCCTAGTCTTAGCGATTATTGGTGGTCGGCCTGTGCAATTTGCGCCATTGGTTCAGCTTTATAAGCGAGCGGCGACTCAATCTGGACATGATATTTCGAAGCTTCCGGTTGCGTCTCATTCTCACGGATTCATTGCTGAGACGACGGAAATCGCCTGTGAAAAATTCTTCCCTTCGACGCAACAAGCAATGAACGTCATCGGCAGAGAACGTGGATGGGGTCATTATGATCGTGCCGCATTTGATGCAGCAAGAAGCTTTGAAGGGGCCCTTTATGTTGGTGATCCAGAAACAGTCGCGCAAAAAATCATTCACCTTCGTAAAAATGTGGGGATTACACGATTTATGCTTCATGTCCCAGTTGGAACGATGCCTCACGAGGATGTCATGAAGGCGATTGAACTTTTAGGAACAAAGGTGGCTCCAATGGTTCGAGAAGGAATAGCGAAGTGGGAAGCAGAACAAGAAACAAATTAAAAAGACTATTTTAGCCAGAAAAAATGAGATCCTACACTTTACAAATAAATGGTAAGGGTGTAGGATTTCTATATACCTAAAAATTCTAGGTAGGTGAGAAAATGTTTAATCGTGAATTGGTTAAAGGAAGTACGTCTCTTTTATTACTACAGTTATTAGCAGACAAGGATATGTATGGCTATGAGTTAGTAAAGGAATTGGAAAAGCGAAGTGAAAATGAATTCTCTTTTAAAGAAGGAACGCTTTACCCAGCTCTCCATAAGCTTGAAAAGCAGGAATATATTGAGTGCTATTGGCAGGAGCAAGAAAAGGGACCTGCTCGTAAGTACTATCAAATTACGGAAGCTGGAAAAGAAATGCTGCTAGAGAGAACCCAAGAATGGGATGATTTTGTTTCTGTTATGAACAGGGTTATGGGGAGAAAAAAGCATGGAACAGCTGAAGAATGAATTTTTAGCCGAACTGGCTAGTTATCTCGAATATCATGATGAAAAAGAAGAGATATTGCAGGAATATGATGCCCATCTTGAGGAGCTTCTAGTTAGTCTTGAACATTTGAAAACGGAAGAAGAAATTCGTGCCGCTTTCTATTCCAGATTCGGGGAGCCAAAAGAAATTGCTGAGGTATGGAAAGAAGAGTTGTCTGTTACGCCAAGTAATATGAAGTGGTTGTTCATTGCTGTTAATATTCTATTGTTTGGAGGCGGTGCACTCCTAACATTGGTCCACAATTTATTTCATTGGGAGTGGTTAACTCTTCTTTGGACTCAATTAACGTCTTTTCCTGTTTTAATTGCTTTAATTTACATGTTTTTTTGGGCTTTACTCGGTTATGAAATTGGCAAGGGCTTTGGGCATAAAGGGAGAAAGCTAATGAAGAGAACGTTTCTCCTTGCTTTAATACCGAATGTAACTCTTATGATACTGACAGTTTTTCGAATTATTCCACATGAGTGGTTTAGTCCTTTGTTAACGAAAACCTTCATCATGCTTTGTATTATTTTGACGATCCTGTTATACCCTGTGTGCTTGTTTAGTTATAGATGGGGAAAAAAAGCTTCAGTCTAAGCTTTTTTTTACCTACATACATAGAATTTCTATATATATAGAAAAACGATATGGAGTGAGGAACAATGGAATTTATGTTGAAAAAAGTGGATTGGTTTTTTCTAATCCTCTGTTTAGTGGTAGGAGTAGTTTTTGAGGAGGCGTTTTTTAGAGGACAAATTGGAATATCGTATTTTTGTTTTATCGCGATCTTCTATGCCTTATTTTACTGGAGATTTCGTTCGCACACCTTTACCCATCAGCGGCTTGGGTATTTTGTGTTGATTGCGATTTGGTTTTTGGCAGCAAGTTTTTATTTGTATGACATGATCTTTTTTAATTTGTTAAATATCCTCCTTATTCCAGCATTGGTGATTTTTCATCTGGTGTTAATTACGGCGCCAAGAAAGTTCATCTGGACGAAATTCTCTTTTATTGCCTTCATTTGCAAACGTCTTATTAATGGAATTCGCTATCATTTTTTATTTGTTCATTATTTGACTAAACATCTTAAAAAGGGTAAAAGACAAGCGAGTCATGAGATTGGAAAGAAAGTGTTAATTGGGATCGTGATCTCGATTCCTGTCCTGTTCATCGTGCTCAATTTACTTATTTCAGCAGATGCACACTTTGAAAGATTGATAAACTCACTTCCTCAATTGTTCAATTTTAGGACTGATAATCTTTTCCGTTTTATCATTATCTGTGTTTTTGGATTTGGAATTTTTGGATTTATGCAGGCTCTTCTCGTGAAGAATTTTCAGGTTGAGCAAAAAGAAGGGGTTCCAAAGACAATTTCTTTTGATGGGATTATCACGGTTACTGTTCTGATTCTTTTAAATGTCGTCTATGTCATCTTTATTGCGATTCAATTCAAATATTTTTTCAGCGAAACACTCGCTATTGGCTATACCTATGCCGAATATGCACGACGAGGATTTTTTGAATTATTATTCGTGACGTTAATCAACTTGACGGTGACAACCGTTGTCATCACGAATACGAAAGAGCTTCTTGGGAATGTACAAAAGGTCGTGAACGTTTCACTATCTTTGTTAGTTGTGTGTAGCGGAGTTTTGCTCGTCTCAGCTTATATGAGATTAACGATGTACGAGGAGGCGTATGGTTTTACTTTTACAAGGGTGCTCGCTCATTCATTTATGATCTTTCTCATGGTGATTTTTGCATACACGCTTGTGAAAATATGGCTTAAAAAGCTGTCTCTGGTTCACTTTTATTTCATTGCCACTCTGATTTATTATGTTGGGATGAATGTGATTAATATCGATCGGATTATCGTCGAACAGAATCTTGAACGGTATGAAACAACAGGGAAAATTGATATTTTCTATTTGGGGAATATGTCTGCAACAGGGGTTCTTGGATTAATTGAATTATATGAAGAGGATCCAACTGTGCCTGAATTAAAACAGTTGCTAGCTCAATATCAAGCTGATCTTCCATACACGAAATCTGACTCCTGGCAGTCACGAAATTATACGAGAGATAAAGCATATGAAAAACTAGAAAAATTGAATCTCTAAAATGGAAGCCCTCCGTCTCGTGCGGAGGGCTTCCCCATTAACCACCAACATAACGAGAATAATAGGCTTTTGCCTGCGAAATATCATCGACCCCGTGGATGAGGACACGGCCATCTTGGAAAAAAACCATTGAAATTTCGTCCTCTGGGGAGAACCGAATTAAAAAGGAATTCGCTATGACTTTACCACTATTTTTTAGTTTTGTAGCAAGAACTTCTAAGTCAAAACCATGCACATTTCGTGGGTTAATTTGAATCGTATCTCGCCCACAGAGAATAGCGTAGGAGATTTGTTGATGAGAAGACCGGTCAAGAAATTCAAATTGATGATGGACGCAGGTTGGACAGTCTGGATTTTTCCCTTCTGAAACATCCATTTGTAAAAATGAGTTATGCCAAATATCGAATTGCTCCAGATGTGGATTATGTGGTGCACCGACAAGCAGTTTGATTGCTTCGACGGCCTCGTATGAGCCAATAATCTCTGTAATCGGAGAAAGAACACCAACTGTATCACATGTTTCGCCTAACCCTGTTTGGATCTGGGGGAAGAGGCAGCGATAGCAAGGTGTTTTTCCTGGAATGATCACCGCATGCATCCCTCTTGACGAAACGGCTGCACCAAACACCCAGGGGATTCCGAGTTTGACCGAAATATCATTAAGCAAATATCTTGTTGAAAAATTGTCCGTCCCATCAATAATGACATCAAAGTCTTGTAATAGTTCCACTCCATTTTCTAAATTCAAATCTGAAATGATCGGCTCTATCGTGATGCTGGAATTGATTTTACGTAGCTTATGAAAAGCTGCGACTGCCTTCGGTAGGCCATCCTTAGCATCGTCTTCATCGTACAAAGTTTGTCTTTGTAGGTTTGATAATTCTACTAAATCTCGGTCAATCAAACGCACATGACCAACGCCAGAGCGGACTAAATGATTGGAAATGACCGTACCTAAGGCACCCATTCCAACCACGACTGCTTTTTTAGTTAGTAGTTTCTTTTGTCCATCTTCCCCGATAGGATGAAAAAGTATTTGTCGTGAATAGCGCTCCAATCCGTCCATCTTATCCCCCTTTTTTGTGGATGAAGATTTGGTTTTCAAAGTAAAGAAATCAAGTGAACTTGCTTGCTCCTATTGTAAATAAAAGAATAAAATATTTCTAGTTTTAAAAGAAAAGGAATTTTCATAGTTTTTGGAGAATTATATTATAATGAGGGGATTTTTATAAAAAAAGGAAAGAGGTGTTCAAAATCATGAGTCTTGGCGGATTTTTAAACAAGGAAGTTGTTGTTGATTTGACCAATGGAACCATTGATTACAGGGGAATTAATGAAGAGGATGCAAAGAAGTTCATTGGTGGACGTGGACTTGGAGTTAAGTATGTGTTAGATAATGGCCCAGAAGTGGAACCTTTATCTGAAGACAATATTCTCTGCTTTATGACAGGTCCTGTAACAGGTTCTCGCTCTTCGATGAGCGGACGTATGGCTGTTGTCACAAAGTCGCCACTTACCGGTACGGTAACAGATTCTCATATTGGTGGGTGGACTGCGGCTCGTTTGAAGTGGGCTGGAGTAGACAATGTGATCTTCAAAGGAAAAAGTGATAAGCCTGTTTACTTGTATATCGAAAACGGGCAGGCAGAGCTTCGAGATGCTTCAACGGTATGGGGTAAAAGCACAAGAGAAACCGTAAAAACCATGCAGGATCAGTACGGTGAAAAAGACTTAAGTGTATTAACGATCGGGCAAGCAGGTGAGAATAAAGTAACTTTCTCAAGCTTTATTAATGAGCATGATCGTGCCGCAGGTCGTGGAGGTACAGCAGCTGTAGCTGGTTCAAAATTACTTAAGGCAATTGTAATCAAGGCAGTTCAAAAAGGAAATATGCCGGAGCCAAAGCTTAAGGACGAGTATAAAAAAGCGAATAGCAAAGCAGTAAAAGCAATCCTTGATGGTGGATTAACGGCTCCGAATAAGGGTGGATTATCCGTCTATGGAACAAACGTATTAACCAACCTCATCAATGAAGTGGGAGCACTTCCTACAAAAAATTCACAGCTAACTCATTGGGAAGAAGCAGAAAAGCATAGTGGAGAGTGGGTTCACCGAAATATTCGTGTAGCCAATAATACATGTCATGCTTGCCCAGTCGGCTGTAAAATTGAAGTAGAGGTTGCTGATGGAAAATATAAAACGAGAGTGGAAAGTTTCGAATTCGAATCTTCTTGGGCACTTGGAACAAACTGCTTACTTTCAGATGCGGAAGCCATCTCATATATGATCGATCAATGTAATGAGTATGGGATTGATACGATTGAGCTTGGACACGCATTTTCAATTACCATGGAAGCGAGTGAAAAGGGTTACATTGATGAAACGTTGAAGTGGGGCGATGCGGATGCGATGATCGACCTAACGAAGAAAATTGCGCTGCGTGAAGGCATAGGTGGAATTCTAGCTGAAGGACCTTGGCGTGCAGCTGCTGCTTGGGGACATCCTGAAATCTCTATGTCCGTTAAAGGGCAGTCCATCCCTGCTTACGATCCACGTGGAATTCAAGGGATTGGTCTTGGCTATGCAACAAGTAACCGTGGTGCTTGTCATTTACGCGGCTATACAGTTGCGAGTGAAATTGCGGGTATTCCTGAGCCAACGGACCGTCTTGCAGCTGAAGGCAAAGGAGAATTACTGAAGATATTCCAAGATCTATTAGCATTCGGTGATTCTATGAATATCTGTAAATTCTCTTCTTTCTCTGAAAATGCCGAGCATTATGCTGAGCAGTACAACACAATGACAGGAGTAGAACTGACAGCTGAAGATGTCATGCTTGCTGGAGAACGAATTTACAATTTAGAACGGTATTACAATAATTTAGCTGGCTTCGATAAGCGTGAGGACGATTTCTTGCCGAAACGCTTTACAGAAGAACCAGCAACAGGAAATAGCGCAGGTTCAGTTAGTAAAATGGACATTATGCTAGAAGAATACTATCAAGTTCGTGGCTGGAAGGATGGTGTCGTTCCAGAGGAAAAATTAGTTGAACTCGGTATTCTTTCTGAAGGAAGTAGTTCCTCAACAGAACAATTATAATCTAAAATAATCGTAACAAATGCCCAAGTATTTGAATAGATACTTGGGCATTGATTTGTGAAAACTTTGTGACAAATCTAAAAAAAACGGATGAAACTAGATAAAACGATACAAAACTACATGTTTTTTCGGTAGGAACTTCGTCGAAGCTACTAAACCTATCCGCCAACCCTTGTCGTTTTAAATCGATACTGTTTGATCAGGTTTTCAAGATCCTCTTCAGTTAGAGCGGAAAATCGAATATGAACCGTATTGATTTTGAAAATGGACGTAAAGGTAAGCTCTCCTTCACGAAGGATTTCAATTTTCCAATTGTCGCCTTCAAAAAGAATGGGAAATTCGTCATTTATTTGCTTCCCACCAAGCTCCTCAATGTACATTCTTAAATGGTTATGATTAATTCCTCTGAACTCAAGCTCGCGGCTAATCATTCTTTTACCCGCCTGCGACTGGAGGAAATAAGGCAATTTGATCGGTTTCATGAACCTCCGTCTCTAAATCGTTGGCATGGATGATGTTTCTTCCATTCACATACACATGGACAAAGGGCTTTAGTGTTTTTTCTAGTGTGAATATCTCATCATTTATTTCTGGGTACATTTCGACCATTTTATTTAAAATATCTATAATTCGGTTTCCATTTGGCACCACTTGGACAGACACTCCGCCACAAATATCTCGGAGATTCGCAAATACTTTTACATGCATTATTTCATCCCCCTTCAACTTCCTTATATCTATATTAAATAGAATATTCGGATTTGTCACGACATTAAGTATAAAAAGAAAGCGTTTCGTGCAAACGATTGCGCAATCGAGGAATAAGCATTACAATGAATGTGAGATGGGGTGAATGGAAGTGGAAAAGAATATAAATGTAACAGAACCGTGGTGGAAGCGAAGTGTTGTCTATCAAATCTACCCGAGAAGCTTTATGGATTCTAATGGGGATGGAATCGGCGACTTGCAAGGGATCATTTCGAAGTTGGATTACCTAAGTAAGCTCGGAATAGATGTCATTTGGCTAAGTCCAATTTATGATTCTCCGAATGATGACAATGGCTATGATATCCGTGATTATCAAGCGATAATGCGTGAATTTGGAAGTATGGATGATTTTGACCAATTAATTGAAGAAGCAATAAGCAGAGGCATTCGCATTGTTATGGATCTAGTCGTGAATCACACCTCTGACGAACACTCTTGGTTTGTCGAGTCTAGAAAAGCGAAAAACTCAAAGTATCGAGATTATTATATTTGGAGAGAGGGCACGGATGGGAGCCCTCCGAATAATTGGGGCTCTATTTTTTCTGGGTCGGCATGGGAAAAGAATGAAACAACGGACTCCTATTATTTACATCTATTTTCTAAAAAGCAGCCAGATTTAAATTGGGAGCACGAGCCTTTAAGAAAAGATATTTATGAGATGATGAAATATTGGTTGGATAAGGGCATTGGTGGCTTTCGTATGGATGTCATTAATTTCATTTCAAAGGATGTTCGTCTTCCTGAGGGGGACGAATACGAAGATCAGGCTTTTGGAGATGGAAGTCCCTATTTCATGAACGGGCCGAAGATCCATAGCTATTTACGTGAAATGAATGAAACCGTTTTGCAAAATTATGATGTTTTGACGGTTGGAGAAACGCCGGGAGCGACGCCGGAGGATGCGCAAATCTATACCAACCCTGAGAACCATGAATTAAATATGGTATTTACGTTTGAACATATGGATTTAGATAAGGGCTCCCATGAAAAATGGGATTTTCGCCCACTTCAGTTGGTAGATTTAAAGAAAAATCTAGAGAAATGGCAACATGCTCTTCATCATAAAGGCTGGAACAGTCTCTATTGGAACAATCATGACCAGCCACGAATCGTTTCACGATTTGGCAACGATCAAGAATATCGTGAACGTTCTGCGAAAATGCTAGCCATTTGTCTCCATATGTTACAGGGTACACCGTATATATACCAAGGTGAAGAGATTGGAATGACCAATATAAAGTTTGAGCGGATTGAAGATTATCAAGATATCGAAACCCTTAATATGTATAAACTAAAAAAGGAGCAAGGTGTCCCTCATGAACAGATTATGGAGAGCATTTATGCAAAAGGGCGAGATAACGCACGTACCCCTATGCAATGGACCTCTGATGGTGGGTTTACAACTGGAACTCCGTGGATTCAAATGAATGAGAACACATCTTTTATTAACGCGGAACAGGCACTTGAGAACCCAGATTCAATTTTTTATACGTATCAAAAATTAATCCAATTAAGAAAAACACATGACATCATTACCAATGGGAGTTTCCAGTTATTGATGGAGAATCACCCACAACTTTTTGTTTATAAACGACTTTTCGAAAATGAAGAATGGTTCATTGTAGCCAATTTTTCGAAAGAAACTGTGGAGTTGGAATGGCATGCATGCGATGTAGATGCTAAGGCTGTAGAAATCATCATCGCAAATTATGACGCTCTTCCATTAACTGATGAGAAAATCGATGTGCGTCCGTATGAGGCTTTTGTTCTCGCTATTCAAAGTAAGCGTTAACCTAGATAGTGTCGTTTTAATGAAGCGCTTAAAGGGGTATAAAAGAAATAAAGTATTAAAAAGTAAATCATCATAAATGAATATAAGATCTGGAGAATAATACCAGGTAGAAATAGAGGGATAATATGGAGAAAAAATGGTGGAAGGAAGCAGTTGCTTACCAAATTTATCCCCGTAGCTTCCAAGACTCAAACGGTGATGGTATAGGGGATTTAAACGGATTGATGTCGAGATTGGATTATATTCAAGACCTTGGAATTGATGTGATTTGGATCTGTCCGATGTATAAGTCACCTAATGATGACAATGGGTATGATATAAGTGATTATCAAGAGATCATGGAAGACTTCGGCACAATGGAAGATTTTGATCAATTACTGGAAGAAGTGCACCAACGCGGAATGAAATTGATCATTGATTTAGTTATCAATCACACAAGTGATGAGCATCAATGGTTTATAGAGTCACGTTCTTCGACAGAAAATGAAAAGCGTGACTGGTATATTTGGAGAGACGGAGTAGAGGGGAAGGAGCCTAATAATTGGGGGAGTATATTTGGTGGCTCGGCTTGGGAGCTTGACGAAGAAACGAATCAATACTATCTACATCTCTTTTCTAAAAAGCAACCAGACTTGAATTGGGAGAATAAAGACGTTCGTGCAGCTCTTTACGATATGGTTAATTGGTGGCTTGATAAAGGTGTGGATGGATTTCGAGTCGATGCGATCAGTCATATTAAGAAGGATTTGACCTTTTCCGATGATGAAAATCCAGAAGAACGCTCATATGTCCCAGCCTGGAGCAAGTATATGAATGTAGATGGAATTTTACCATTCTTAACCGAGTTAAAGGAAGAAACCTTTGCAAAATATGACATTATGACGGTCGCTGAGGCAAATGGTGTAGGGATAGATGATATTCATGAGTGGGTAGACGGGCAGGATGGAAAGTTTAATATGATTTTTCAATTTGAGCATTTGGGCCTGTGGGATTCTGATACGAGAACACTCGATATTCTAGAATTAAAACGAGTATTGACACGTTGGCAAAAAGCTCTAGAAAAAAGTGGCTGGAATGCCTTATTTATCGAAAATCATGATAAGGCACGTAGTGTGTCAACATGGGGAAATGATCAACAATATTGGAGAGAAAGTGCGACTTCATTAGCAATGATGTATTTTTTCATGCAAGGAACTCCTTTTATTTATCAGGGTCAGGAAATAGGAATGACAAATGTGAAATTCCCATCGCTTGAAGATTACGATGATGTTTCCACAAAAGGTTTGTATGCCGATCTATTGGCAAGAGGAAAAGCACCAGATGAGATTATGGAGATCATTTGGGCGACTAGCCGTGATAATTCAAGAACACCAATGCAGTGGTCAGCTGAGGAAAATGCTGGATTTACAAAGGGGACACCGTGGTTAGGGGTGAATTCAAATTTTAAGGGGCTTAACGTCGAGGCTCAAAAGGAGGACCCCAATTCAATCTTAAATTTTTATAAAAAAATGATTCAGCTCCGTAAATTGAATCCAATTTTCACTTATGGTATATATGATTTAGTAATAGAAGAGCATCCTTCGCTGTATGCGTATACACGCACCTATGGGGATGAAAAAGTGATCATTTTATGTAATTTATCGAATGATTCGCTTGAAGTAGAGCCAATTAAAGGTGTGACATATGATTGGGCAAATCTTATTCTAGCCAATCTCGACGTTGGCGATCATGAAGAAGTTACAACATTTGTACTTGCTCCATATGAAGCACGAATCTATCGTTTAAACTAGCCGGTTTTAGGTAAAACTCTGTAGATTAGGATGGCCAAAATCTGAAGTATTGGATGATGGTTATATAAATTTACAGGGTTTTTTTAATTCCTTATACAAGAAATCATCTGTAACGTGCAAACTAAAAGAAAAAAGGGTAAAGGGTAATGTCTATGCATATTTTTCTTATGATCGTTAGCATTGTTGCGGTATGGTTCAGAAAAGATTATAAAAATTGGCAACCTATGTATCCAACGATGCAATATATTGCCCTCGGTAACCTTACGTATAATTTTTTGTGTGCGGCACACTGGCTCTGGCGCATGACACCAGATATAGATTGGTATAACTTCACCTTATTGGAGATGGGTTATACATTTGTTGTTTTCCCAGCTACTGCTCTAATGTTTCTATCTCGTTATCCAGAAGGTCAGGGTTTCTGGAGAATTATTAGACATTATTTATGCTGGATTGGGATATATGTTGGATTTGAATACATCATGCAAGCACAAGGGACGATTGTCTATAAATATGGATGGTCACTTGCTTGGAGCGCCATCTTTGACTGTATCATGTTCCCGTTTCTACGCCTACATCATAAAAGACCTCTACTTACATTTATTTTAAGTATCCCGATGGCTCTGTTTTGGCTGTGGTTATTTGACATCCCTACCCATATTCCGATTGAAAAGAGGTAGCGGGTAAGAAGGGGAGAGAATATGGACAGGTGCTAGCATGTGCTATAAATTTGCTATCTAAACCCTAGCACATTGCTAGCATTATGTTATTTTAAATTGACATGAAAAACGTTGTTATATCAAGGGTTTTGCTTTTTAACATGAAATCGGGGATATTAATTTGATCAAACGTTTGATTGATTTTTTTAGCTTAATTGAGTGCATTTTGTTGTACGAAGGTCAATATTTTCCCTTATAATGAGCCATTATACAAAATCATCTTAAAAAGGAGTATCCCAATAATGAGTAACCATGAGAATCAGAAGCAGGAAATATTAGATGCCTTTCAATTTAGACATGCGACAAAGGAGTTTGACCCGACTAAAAAGATCACGGACAGTGACTTCGAATTTATTTTAGAAGCAGGACGATTATCACCAAGTTCAGTTGGCTATGAGCCATGGAAATTTTTAGTTGTGCAAAATCGTGAATTGCGAGAAAAGCTTCGAGAGGTTTCGTGGGGGGCGCAAGGACAACTTCCAACAGCCAGTCATTTCGTTTTGATCCTTGCTAGAACGATCAAGGATACGAAGTACGATAGTAAGTATGTAGAGGACCAGATGTTGAATGTAAAACAGTTTCCACCTGAAATATTCGCTCAGATCAAGGAGCTTTATAAAAGCTTTCAGGAAGACGATTTGCACTTGCTTGAAAGCGATAGAGCGATTTTCGATTGGGCTTGTAAACAGACCTATATAGCGCTCGGCAATATGATGACTGCAGCTGCGCAAATCGGAATTGATTCTTGTCCAATTGAAGGATTTGATTTCGATAAAGTGCAAGCGATTCTAGAGGAAGCAGGATTATTGGAGGACGGTCATCTTGGTGTTTCTGTGATGGTTGCATTTGGCTATCGAGCGAAGGAGCCACGTCCAAAAACAAGGAAGAAGCTAGAAGATATTGTGCAATGGGTAGATTAAATAATGAAGTCCATAGACCGAGCAAAGAGCTCAGTCTATGGACTCCTATGTAACGATATTATTGGAAACCGCCCTCAAATTCGTCTGGATTGGAACCAACACGTTCGTTTTTATTTAAACCGTTTATTTTCTCCATGTCTTCAATGGAAAGTTCAAAATCGAAAATATCGGCATTTTCTATGATTCTGTGCTCCTTAATGGATTTTGGAATCGTAACGACTTCATTTTGGAGATCCCAGCGTAAAATGATTTGCGCAGGAGATTTTTGATATTTTTCAGCGATAGCCATAATGGTCGGCTCACTTAAAAGTTGCCCTTGCTTTAGTGGTGACCATGCTTCTAATTGGATTCCTTGCTTTTTGCAATAATCGCGAAGCTCCAATTGGGCAAGATGTGGATGATATTCGACTTGATTGACCATTGGCTTGATTTCAGAATCTGCGATTAAATCTTCTAAATGGTGAACGTGGAAGTTACTCACACCGATTGCGCGTACACGACCATCCTTGTATAGCTTTTCTAATGCTCTCCAAGTTTCTTTATATTTGGCACTATCTTTACCAGGCCAGTGAATGAGATATAAGTCTAAATAATCCATTCCAAGCTTTTGGAGGCTTGTTTCAAATGCTTTAAGTGTGGATTCATAACCTTGATCAGAATTCCAAACTTTAGAGGTAACAAATAAGGAATCCCTTGGTACACCAGATTCTTTTATTCCCTGCCCTACACCTTCTTCATTTTGGTAGATGGCAGCTGTATCAATGCTTATGTACCCATTTTTGATCGCAGCTTTCACCGCTTCAACCACTTCAGAGCCTTCTTTTACCTTGAAGACACCTAGTCCAAACCAAGGCATTTTCACGCCGTTATGCAATGTAGTTGTATCCTGTAGATTTTTTGGCATTTTGTTATCCTCCTATCATTTTTAACTAAATCACTACGCATTCTATTATGCACATTTCTTTCAGGGAATTCCAAAAATTTGATTGATAATCGGTGGACATAGAAAAAGTGAAGTCTTAGTAAGACCCCACTTTCCGTAATGTATATTATTTTACAAGCTGTTTAACAAGTTCACGATTACGCTTTTTGAAAAGTTCGTGATGTGAAGAAACCATGCCGCCTTTTGCTGCATCTGGTTGAATAAATTGTTTCGCTTTATTAACTGCATTTACGGCATCCTGGAACGCACCAGCAATTAAGTGAACCTTTCCATCATAAGAAACAATATCCCCTGCGGCATATAGTCCTGGAATGGATGATTCACATGTTGAGTTGCCGGCAATATAATAGTCATCCACTAACTCTACTTTTAACTGACTTTCTTTTAAGAGAGCAGCATCTCGTTCATAGCCATGATTGATAATGACTTCATCAACCTCAACATATGAAACCTCACCAGTTTCGTGATTAGTAAGCTCCACACTATTGATGTATTCATGACTCTTTTCAGCAATTAGCTTTGTAATATTAGAATTAAAGAAGCAGTCAACCGAACCGTTTAAAAGCTGGTTCACTTGCGCCTCGTGGCCAGATAAATTGTCTTTCCGATAGGTGAGGTAGACTTTTTTGGCGATAGGCTCTAATTCGTTCGCCCAATCGATGGCAGAATTGCCTCCTCCTGAAATGAGAATCGTTTTGTCTTTAAATCTTTTTAATGATTTAACGGTGTAATTAAGATTCGTGATTTCAAATCTTTCAGCACCTTCAATTTTCAGCTTCTGTGGTTTTAGAATTCCGCCACCAATTGCCATAATCACTGTTTTCGTATAATGCTTTTGTCCTGAAGCCGAATGTAGTACGAAAATTCCGTTCTCATCTTGCTTAATACCTTCTATTTTTTCATTTAATACGACCGTTGGATTAAAAGTTAATCCTTGTTGGACGATCTGTTTAATAAGGTTTTCTCCAGAAGTAGGGGTTATCCCGCCCACATCCCAGATCATTTTCTCTGGATAAACATGAAGCTTTCCACCAAGCTGTGGCTGAAATTCAATGATTTTTGTCTTCATTTCTCTTAAACCACTATAAAAAGCAGAATAGAGTCCAGCCGGACCGCCCCCAACAATGGTTACATCATATAGCTCTTGTTTATCCATTCCGTTCACCTCAAATGTTATTGATTATCATTCTCATTTAACTATAAACGTCCCTATCATTTTTAGCAATAGATAAATAAGAAACTTTTTATGAAAGTGAATTTTTTTTGAATTACTCAGAAAAATAATTGACGTACGGTGTAATTCCCTTTATATTTACCTCATAAACATAAATGAAAATCATTATCAATTGGAAATATATGCTTAATTAAGGAGGTAGGGAAATGACACGCCTAAGAACGAAAGATTTAAGCATTGGCTATGGTGAACGGATCATTGTAAACGGGCTCAATGTGGAAATTCCCGATAACCAAATTACGACAATCATTGGTTCCAATGGGTGTGGGAAGTCTACCCTTTTGAAGGCGATTACACGGATTATCCCTCACCAATCTGGAACGGTGGTTTTGGATGGAGAAAACATCGTCAAAGGAAGTACAAAAGAATTAGCGAAGAAAATGGCTATTCTTCCCCAAACTCCGGAAAGTGCAAGTGGCTTAACCGTAGGCGAATTAGTATCTTATGGTCGTTTTCCCTATCAAAAAGGATTTGGCCGTCTTACAAAGAAAGATTATGAAGCCATCGATTGGGCGTTAGAGGTGACAGGTACAAAGGATTTTAAATATCGTCCTGTTGATTCCTTATCCGGTGGACAAAGGCAACGTGTTTGGATTGCAATGGCATTGGCTCAGGAAACAGAAATTATCTTTCTAGACGAGCCTACAACCTATCTTGATATGGCGCATCAACTAGAAGTGCTTGAGCTGCTTCAAAAATTGAATGTGGAGCAAGGTCGGACAATTGTCATGGTTCTCCATGATTTGAACCAAGCCGCTCGTTTTGCGGATTACATGATTGCCTTAAAAGCTGGGGAAATTGTGAAAGCAGGAAACTGTGAAGAAGTGATTAATCGTGATGTGTTAAAGAAGGTATTCTCTATTGATGCTGAAATTGGACGCGATCCACGAACTAATAAACCAATGTGTATCACATATAACTTACTTAGAGGAGAAGAAAACAATGAAGAAACTACTCATTCCATTTATGCTGTTGGCGGTGCTCGTTATTAGTGCATGCGGGAACAATGAATCAAACACTGGCGGAGAAAAAGACGCCGATGAAGATAAAAAAGTCTCTGAAATGAGAACGTATGAATCGGAGAATGGTCCAATCGAGGTACCGGCTGATCCTGAGCGTGTTGTCGTACTATCTTCCTTTAATGCTGGTAGCGTAATGGCTTTAGATGTTAATATTGTGGGTGTGGATTCATGGGCAAAAGCAAATAAGCGCTATGAACCGTATTTAACGAATGCAGAAGAAGTAACAGATGAAAGCTTAGAAAAAATCATTGAGTTGGAGCCAGATTTAATTATCGCTGCTCCGACGAATAATAATCTTGATAAATTAGCTTCGATTGCACCAACAGTCACGTACACGTATGGAAATGTTGATTATTTAACTCAGCATATCGAAATTGGAAAGCTTTTAAATAAAGAAGAAGAGGCAGAAGCTTGGGTCGATGATTTCAAAAAGCGTGCAGCACAAGCTGGTGAAGATGTAAAAGCAAAAATTGGGGAAGATGCGACCGTTTCAGTTTTTGAAAACTTTGATAAACAATTATATGTTTTCGGCGATAACTGGGGCCGTGGTACAGAGATTTTATACCAAGAGATGAAACTTGCCATGCCTGAGAAGGTGAAAGAAATGGCTCTAAAAGAAGGGTATTATGCTTTATCAACAGAGGTCATTCCTGAATATGCAGGTGATTATATCATCTTAAGCTCTGATGGCGTGGATAATTCCTTTAAAGAGACGGAAACCTATAAAAACATTCCGGCTGTAAAAAATGGTCGCGTTTTTGAAGCAAGTGCATCAGAATTCTATTTCAATGACCCGATCACATTAGATTTCCAATTGGAATTCTTTACTGAGAGCTTTTTAAATAGCAAGTAATGGAATAGACTTCATAATTTACTAATGTGGATTAAAAAACGAACATACTTATCAAAAAGCGGAAGATGTATTCGTGATTTAAGGTTTTTTCTTTGAAATTCTATATTAAATAGTTCGTTTTTTAACTAGAAGTGCGCAAGATGAAATAGATTCAATGAACTGACAAAGAGTAACAAGGAATTCTTCAATCGAGAATTCCTTGTTTTGTGTAGGTTCAAATATATGAAAAGAAGAGAGACATATGACGACAGAACATAAACCTTCTATACCATTTACATACAAGCTCATAATAGGGATCGTGCTGTTCATCGGTGTTTTTGTCGCTGCACTTGTTTTGGGAGCAGCAGACACGACGTTAAAAGATATTTGGCTCGCGTTAATGACCAATGAAACAGGTGACACTCTTTCAATGCTTCGAGAAATTCGTATCCCCCGAGAGGTTGGAGCGATCTTTGTTGGTGCAGCACTGGCAGTAGCTGGTGCGATTATGCAAGGAGTGACCCGGAATCCGCTCGCTGATCCAGGGTTACTCGGTTTAACGGCAGGGGCAAATGTGGCTCTCGCTGTAACAATCGCCTTTATGCCTACAGCCGATTATTTTAGCATTATGGTCGCCTGTTTTATTGGAGCGGGTGTCGGAACCGTCATGGTTTTAGGCCTAGGTGCTTTGAAAAAAGGGGGCTTTTCTCCTTTTCGGATCGTTTTAGCCGGTGCTGCTGTTTCGGCATTTTTAACAGCGATCGCCGAAGGAATAGGGCTATATTTTAAGATTTCAAAAAATGTCTCCATGTGGACTGCCGGTGGTTTAGTAGGGACGAATTGGGGCCAACTAAAGGTCGTCGTGCCCTTTATCATCATTGGTTTATTGATTGCTTTGTTCCTTTCTAAGCAGCTCACCATTTTAAGTCTAAGTGAAGAAGTGGCGGTTGGTTTAGGACAGAAAACGACTCAGATAAAAGCTATAATGTTTATTGTTATTATCATTCTTGCGGGAACAGCGGTTGCATTAATTGGAAATATGGCTTTTATTGGCCTTATGGTCCCTCATATTGTTCGAGCGATTGTTGGTACTGATTATCGCTATATCATTCCGATGTCGGTGATTGTCGGAGGCGGTTTCATGCTTTTAGCAGATACGCTTGGACGGACGATCAGTGCTCCATATGAAACACCAGTGGCTGCGATTGTATCGATTTTAGGGTTGCCATTCTTCCTTTTCATTGTTCGTAAAGGAGGGAAAGCATTCACATGATCCATCCTCGTATTGTCAAAAAACAAAGACTAACATTGTTATTTTTATTGATTGTCATTATCGCCACTGCGGTCATTGGCATGGGAATCGGGAGTTCGTCTGTTTCTTTTGATCGTCTTATCCTAACTTTATTTGGTCAGGGGACGTTCAAAGAAGAGTTTGTCGTCTTTTCCGTTCGGATGCCAAGAATCGTTGTCACCTTACTTGCAGGGATGGCCCTTGCTTTATCAGGTTCGATTTTACAAGGGATTACTCGTAATGATCTAGCCGATCCTGGAATTATTGGGATAAATTCAGGGGCTGGGATTGGAGTCGCTATATTTTATCTGTTTTTCCCTGTAGATGGTGGCATGTTTGTTTATTTGCTTCCAGTTGTGGCTTTTGCTGGTGCAATGGTGACAGCGGCACTGCTATATCTGTTTTCTTACGACCGTAAAACGGGATTACAACCAGTGAGGTTAGTGTTGATCGGGGTCGGATTCTCTATGGCTTTTTCCGGTGCAATGATTATCATTTTTTCATCCGTCGATCCGTTTAAAGTCGATTTTATTGCCAAATGGTTGAACGGAAATATATGGGGTTCAGATTGGCCGTTCATCTGGGCGATTCTCCCGTGGCTGATTGTGCTGATTCCTTTTACGCTTTACCGAGCAAATCGTTTGAACCTATTAGGGATGAGTGAACCTGTGGCCGTGGGTGTCGGGGTATCTATAGAGAAGGAACGAATTGTTCTATTGTTAGCTGCTGTCGCTTTAGCAGCCGCTGCCGTCTCCGTAACGGGAGGAATTGCTTTTATTGGGCTCATGGCCCCTCATATTGCGAAAGCGCTAGTTGGACCTAGAAATCAGCTTTATATTCCGGTCGCCATTTTACTTGGAGGCTGGCTCCTCGTTCTGGCCGATACGATTGGCCGAAATCTGATCGAACCAGACGGAATTCCTGCTGGTATTATGGTCGCGTTGATTGGAGCTCCGTACTTTATGTATTTGTTGTTGAAGAACGATAAATGATGGATGGGTGCTTTAGACCGATATATAGGTTGTTTTGACCGATATATTTGAAATTAGACCGATAAAATTCGATTTAGACCGATATAACCGAAATTAGACCGATATATTTTATTTTAGACCGATATTCGTAAATTCCAATGCACTATTACGGAATTTAGCTTCTGAAAAAGGGTAATTTTCAATTAAGAATTCAAAAAAAGCCTTAAATTAGTTAAGGGCAGCCCTTGGGGACCGCCCTTTTCTGGTGGTTTTGGTGCATTAGACCGATTTAAGGCGCGCATTTTTCTATTGATATTTAAAACAGACGAAGAAAATGAGGGTTTCCCATACGGAGACCCTCATTTTCTTTCTTCTTTCACTTCTTCTTTTAAATAGTCAACAAAACGATCATCATGTGCTAACCAAGCTGCTTCCGTACGTTTTAGAAATTTTTCAGCCTCTGTAAAGCTCATGAATGTTTTATCTAATTTAAAACGATTTTTTTCTATTATCCATTCGGAGTCATCGCTTGGTCGAATCAGAAAGTGGTCCTCACGGCGATTAAGATATAAAGCGCCAAAGGAGGAGTCCTTTAAGTTATAACGGTTATTTCTCGAATCCTCACGTAGCGGCTCAAGATGGAAGGTATTTGCGACATATAATTTATAGGCATTTTCCGTCATCGAACAACCAGATGCCTTCGCATGTCCGCCTCCCCCTAATTTTCCAGCGATCTCTGACACATCCACATGATCATGAATAGTGCGAAACCCGACTCTTCTCCCGCCCATATTAATAATGGCAATATAATCTAAATGTGGGTATTCCTTTCCTAATTCATTTCCGAGTTCCGAATGATAGGATTCAGCAAAGACGACACCAGCAAAATGATCTTTAATTTGTGCCTGAACAAGCTCTCTTCTTTTTCTGCGGATGTAGCGCTCAATTTTCACTTCTTCCAGATCGAGAATCTTTTTCTCAAAATCATCGAATTGAAAATGGTCCGAGGATTTAAGACGTTCAAGCATTTTCTCTTCAAATTCATCAATGGAAATAAGGAAAAAGAGTGCGTTAAGGCGCTGAGCCTGCTGATTATTGTTCTTTTCCCATTCCCACGTATCATATTGACGGACAAGCTCAACAAATTCGTCAAGTGCTTCTGTTTTAGATAGATGACCTTCCTCGACTAAATAGTGATAAAGGAGGGAGGTTGCTGAAGTAAGCATGCCATCTTTATCCTCAACAATGACTCTTCCCCAAGCATACTGATTATAATTTAGGGCCGTTTTATGATGGTCAATGAGCTGCACTTTTCCCCCTAATTGATGAAAGGCTTCTAAACTTTTTTCATTTTCTTCATTAACGGATAAGTCAGTAATAAAGAGAAAAGTTTCGGGATCATCGTTTTCAAAAAACCATTCAACTTCCCGGTTTAATCCAGCGATAGAGTTGTAGCGGACTTGAACATCCTTTCCAAATGCTAGCTTTGCAAGGATTCCACATCCGACCCCATCTAAATCATTATGTGATAATAACTTGTACATGTTTTCACCTCACCCTCTATTATGCTATAAAATGGTAAAAATATTGCTTCGTTTTGCTCACTTCTTTAAAATGAAAAATAACAGAGATGCGATAGGAGGAGATTATCATGGCAACGATCGAAGATTTTTTGAAGCTAGATTTGCGTGTGGGGACTGTATTAAAAGCTGAGCCATTCCCTGAAGCAAGAAAGCCAGCGATTAAATTGGAAATCGATTTTGGTGAACTTGGAGTTAAAAACTCGTCGGCACAGATTACGAAGCGGTATACACCTGAACAGTTAATCGGACGTCAGGTTGTGGCGGTAGTCAATTTTCCACCGAGAAGAATAGCGGGATTTAAGTCTGAAGTATTGGTGATAGGGGGAGTTCCTGGGGAAGATGATGTCGTATTACTAAATATCGATGAGACCGTTCCGAACGGCACACCAATTTCCTAATGTTGAGAAGAAATGCAAGGTGTAACTTATAAAGACGACACTTAACGGGGTGTCGTCTTTATTTTTGTAAAGGAAACTTGACGTAAAGTTTCTTTTACATTTATACTAAGTATAAGGGAGGTGGTCGTTATTGAAAAATCATATCGTTGAGTATCGGAAAAAACATGGACTATCTCAAGATCGATTAGCTGAAAAATTAGGGGTCTCACGACAAACGATTATTTCAATTGAAAAGGGAAAATATTCGCCCTCACTTCCACTTGCGTTTCTGCTCGCTAAAACGTTTAACACCACGATAGAGGAATTATTCGTTTATGAAGAAGATAAGGAGGGGAAAAAGGGATGAAGAGCTATAGAGTTTTATATTTCATCTTTGGCTTATTCTTTTTTGCCATGGGAGGCTTCTTATTGTTCGTAAGCTTTATGGCAAACGCAGCACCAAATACAAGCTTTTTGATGATGTTTGCGATGGGGATCATGAGTTTTTGTCTAAGCTATCTTTACCCACAATTTCAGCAAAAGGATGAACGGATGAAACGAATTCGGGAAAAAGGCATGTTTTTCTCTGTCACGGCATTGATGGTTTACTTGCTTATTTTTAATATAGGTTTGCAGGTTGGATTATTTACATTAACTGCAAGTGAGTTGCTCCATATTTTAACAGCATTAATCATCTGTACTGTATTTATCTCATTCGTAGTATACTCAAAAATTTACTAATTGGAGGGATGTTGCTATGGGAGGTTACTTTCTATTAGCGATTGTCATTATTGGAATCTTTATTGGACTCATGATTACAAGAAAAGACTCAACTGAAAATAATGGTTTAAGTAAGAAAGGACTTACGAAGCTATTAATTTTACTAGCACTAATCTTTATTTGTGTTGTAGTCGTTGTGTTTTTGACTCCGGAAAGCTGGTTGTAGGTAAAAAGAACGATATTCACCGTGAGTTATATTCCTTAATTTTACATCATATCACTTTACGATATGATAGAAGAAATGAGAGAGGAGGAATAAAATGGCGACAATTGATCTACAGAAGAGAACGGTAAAACTTGTTCTGGAGAAAAAGGAATTGACGACCGTAAAGGCTCGAGTCGGATTGGTATTGGATATTACAGGCTCTATGCGCACCTTGTACAAAAATGGGACGGTTCAAAAAGTGGTGGAGAGAATACTTGCGGTCGCGTCTCAATTTGATGATGATGGGTCTCTCGATATTTGGGTGTACGATAACGAATTTTCAAGATTGAAGCCTGTAACAGAGAGGGATTTTGAAGGATATGTGGATCGTCAAATCATCGAGAATGACTTAATACATAAGTTTGGAAGAAATGATGAACCGCCTGTCATGAGGGATGTCGTGAAGAAATATACGAAGGAAGAGATGAGTGACGATCCTGCTTTCATCGTGTTTATCAATGATGGTGGATGTAAGAAATCGATCAAGCCTATTATTGAAGGGACGTCTATTAAACCACTATTTTGGCAATTTGTCGGGATTGGCAATGGTAATTTTGATTTTTTAAGAAAAATCGATCATCTCGAAGGCCGTTTTGTAGATAACGCTAATTTTATTCACATTGAAGATGTTGATGCCATCTCTGATGAGCAACTCTATGATATGCTTCTTAACGAATTTCCAAGCTGGATTAAGGAAGCGAAGGAAAAAGGTGTTTTAATAGAAAAAGAGGAAGAAAAAGTACCTGATAAGCCAGAGTCAAAAGAGAAGAAAGGGTTTTGGAGCAGACTGTTCAGTTGAAAATTCTTAACAAAATATGCCAAAAACAATTGCTTCACCGTATTGAAGTTTGCTATCATATTGTCAAATGATGGGAGGGAACACGGGTGTCATTAGAAACTGTATTGGATCATTTTAAGAAATGGAACCGGGAAAAAGATGTCCTCGTTTTTGAGCAATCGAGTGCTACCGTCGATATGGCAGCAGAAGCAATTGGGGTGATTCCAGCAAGAATTGCGAAGACCCTTTCGTTTCGCGGTGATGGAGAGCAAGCGATCCTTGTTGTAGCTGCTGGTGATGCCAAAATAGACAACAAGAAATTTCGTCATACTTTTGGCTTCAAGGCTCGGATGCTAGCCCCAGATGAGGTGTTTGAACAAACGGGACATATGATCGGTGGTGTTTGCCCGTTCGGGTTAGCGAATCATTTGGATGTATATCTGGACGTCTCTATGAAACGTTTTGAGACCCTTTATCCAGCGTGTGGGAGCACGAATTCAGCAATTGAACTTTCTTGTGAAGAAATTCAAGAGTACGCTGGAGCGAGAGAGTGGGTCGATGTGTGTAAAGGATGGACAGATGAGACGGTTGCGGCAATATCGTAATAGAAAAAGAATCGATGGTAACGACTCTTTGATTCTAGTTTGGAGTGTATAAATTCCCTCGACTTGTGGATAAATTGTTCGTATAAACAGTTGGCGTATCGGTATGAAAAAATAACAGGAAAAATTCCGCTTAATGAGCAACCATCATGAAAAAGAGCCGAAATAACAGGAAAAATTCCTGCTATTCCCTCAAAAAATGCCAAAATAAACGATTTTGCCCTCCATAAGCGGAAAATCTTCCGTTATTATCCCTAAAAGGGACTCCATTGGGGGATATAACAGGAAAAATTCCGCTTAAGGGTGAGAGATGGTTGGAACAAAATAGGGTTTTATAGTAGAAATTTAGACAAACCCGTAAATTGATGTGGATTCTTGAAGGCTAATTTGCATTTCCCTCGATTTTTTTGTGCGAGGAAAATCGAAGATAGAAAACGAAATGGGTTTTGCGTTAATACAAAAATAGAGAAAGGTGAATTTGAGTACCCTCAAATTCACCTTTCTCATTATTTGAAGCTAGTTATGTCCCAGCCTTTTTCTATTTCAGCCATTTCCTTTTTACTGCCAATAACCTCTGGAATTCCTGTTCGAGTTCTTCCGTCGGTTCGATGCTTAATCTGCTCAACACTTCGGTTATTTTTGTTTCAAGGACCAAGAGGTTATCCTCTTCATCTGAACGTGAGCGTGGTTCATCATTTTTATATTCATCGTAGGTGCCTTCAAATACATGTAGTTCCTCATTTTCGATTGTCAAGATTCGTGTGGCTATCTTTTCAATGAATCGGCGGTCATGGGAAACAAAAATGATGGTTCCTTTGTAGTCGACCAACAAAGATTCCAATGCTTCAACCGCCTCAATATCGAGAAAATTGGTCGGCTCGTCAAGAATGAGTGTGTTAATATCGCCAACAAATAATTTGGCGAGGGCTACTTTGACACGTTCGCCTCCGCTAAGGACATTGACTTCTTTATAGACATCCTCTCGGAAAAAATGAAGCCTCGCTAAAACAATGCGGATAAAGGTTTCCGTGTGGTTCGATGAAACTTGCACATTCTCTAAGATTGTTTTTTCTGTATCTAATAAATCGATGGTTTGACTAAAATACCCATACTTTACCGCTGGAGAGAGGGTTATACCAGACTCTTTGTTAACAATTTTCTTCAATATCGTTGTTTTCCCACTTCCGTTTACACCAATGATCGCAAGTTTGTCACCACCACGCACCTCAAAACTAGCTTTTTTCCAAAGAACGCGGTTTTCGAATCCTCCTGATACATCATGAGCACGAAGGATGGTTCTACCCGTAAACGCTTCTTCGTTTGGCAATGCCATTCGGATAGCGGGGCTTTCTTTCATTTTTTCTACTTTATCGAGCTTTTCTAAACGAGTTTCAATTGATTTTGCAACTGTTTGCAATTTCTTTTGTTTTTTTGCAAAATAAGGCTTCGACTTTTTTGCTTCAATGGAGCTCACGTTTTTCGGTGTTTTCGTCGCACGGGCAGCTTTCTTTTCTTTCATGACGATGGCTTCTTCTAACTGTTTTTTCGTTTTCTCATATTTTTCATAGGCGGCTTCGTGACTGCGTATTTCCAGATCCTTTTGCTTTAAATACGCAGAATAATTGCCTTTGTATTCTTTCACATGACCATTATCAAGCTCCCAAATGGACGTGCAAAGGGCATCCAAAAAGGTTCTATCATGGGATACCAAAAGGAGTGCACCTTGCCAGTTCGCTAATTTTTTCTCTAACCATTCAATATGCTCTGTATCCAAATGGGTTGTGGGCTCATCTGCCAGTAATATCTCCGGATTTCGCGTCAATGCGTCAATAATATATTCTTGCGTCACTTCACCCCCACTTTTGGTCGTATCAGAGCGTTTGAGCTGGGGAAGGAGTTCGCATGTAGCGTGCTGATGAATCATTCCTTCATCAATCGTTCTTTTCCCTGCGAGGACCTCTAACAAAGTCGTTTTACCGGTTCCATTTTTTCCAATTAAGCCAATTCGATCTCCCTTGTTAATTTGAATGCGATCGATGTCGAGTAGCTGTCGTTCTTTTATAAAAAATTTAATACTAAGGGCTTCTAAAAGCATATAATCATCTCCGTTTTTAAGGATAAGGAGACAAAAAGCGCCTCCTATATTCAGAATAGGAGGCGCTAACGAAAAGCAAAGAAGCTGTCATTGTGGTGACAACAACAAAAAAATCCAATCCTATCCTGAAAAATGAAATTGAAGACAACACAAAAAGAGCCGTTATCAGCTGTGTTTTTAGAATCTTCAATTTGTATTTTCGAAAAATAGGATTAGAACTTCATGTTTATTGGGTCACCCTTTCGCTATTTATACTTTTACGATAATGGATCTTCTAAATCATGTCAATCAGTTGTTTCTTTTTTAATTTTGGTCCCTTTGCTCTTATAAGGCTTAGCACTTTTCGCTTTGTTTGCACTGGCCTGCCAACGATTCCAGCCTTTTTTGCCGGTTCCTCTTCCGGTTCCGCCTTTTCCTTTTGCTTTACTCATCGGATCCACTCCATTCTTTGTTAACGTGAGGGTTTTGGCGGTTGGCACACATCGCATTTCCGTTGGTTATTATTTTTGAATTTCGTAAAACTTTTCTCGAACTCATTCCCGCATGCGCACTTGAATTGTAATTTTTGAGAAAATCCGTGAAATTCGGTTGAAAGTAATGTGCTTTCTGAGTTGTTCTGCACATATTTTTGTATATCTTTGATGGTCCATCGTTTATTCACTTATTACACCTCTATTCCTTGTCAAACCATAGTAATTCTTTGTCATCCTCATCACCGTTGTAATTAATGAAGACTTCCTCTCCAGCTTTAATGTCTTTATAAGCATAGAAGTCAAAAGTGTGGTTATCAAAATTAATTTCATACGTGGCGTTAGGTTCATAAGAATGGTTAAATAACATCCCATAGCCAAGAAGAATGGCTGTATGGTTTTTTCCATATTCAAAAGCATAATCAGCAAGAAGTGTTTTTTCAATATGTTCATGTTGATCGTTTGGATAAGCAATGACAGGCGCTTCATGGAGAAGTTCCCCTTTTTTGATATCGCGTGTAGCAAATACCCCTCTATTGAATTCTCCATCACTAATGAGAGATGATTTTATTTCGATCATGTTGTTCACCTACTTGTTTTATATATTTCTCAACTTTACCACTAAATCGTCCAGTGAGCCATTACGTTCTCCTATAATATAAAGCATTTTTAAGATTTCCATACGATTCCGTTATTTTGAGGCAAAATGAAAGGAAACTTTTGTCTAATTTCGTAAATTTTTTAAGATTTGCTTGAATTTATTGCCAAAATGGAATATAGTACATTACATCAGTAATGTACTAAGTTAGAAAGGAGGCGGCCATGATTTTTAACCCAGATGGTTCGAAGCCCATTTATGTACAAATTGCCGAATGGATCGAAACAGAAATATTGAACGGCCATTTTGAAAACAACCAAAAAGTGTACTCTCAATATCAGTTAGCAGAGATGTTTACCATCAATCCAGCGACAGCAGCGAAAGGGCTCAATCTTTTAGCGGATGAACAAATTCTTTATAAAAAGCGAGGGTTAGGGATGTTTGTTACGGAGAATGCAAAGGAAAGAATTGCTCAAAAGCGAAGAAATGGTACGTTAAAAAAGCTCGTTGAGGAGCTTGTATTAGAGGCAGAGCGTTTGGATATCAGTGAAACCGAGTTAATGGAAATGATAAAAGCCGCACGATATAAGGAGGGAAGTCAATGAATGTAATCGAATGTACCGGCGTAACGAAAGCGTTTTTTCGTAAAAATGTGCTAGACGGACTTTCTTTTTCAATTGAAGAAAATAAGATTACAGGTTTAATAGGGAGAAATGGAGTCGGGAAAACAACGTTGCTAAAAATTCTTGCTGGATTCATAAAGGAAACATCTGGTAATGTGAGGGTGTTCGAACAGCATCCATTTAATAATCTGCATACTTCAGCGAATACGATATTTGTGGATGACCAAATGGGATTCCCTCCTGCCTTGCAGCTACAAGAGTTACTAGAGGCAGCAGAAAGTTTTTACCCAAATTGGGATATGGAACTGGCAAACGGCCTTTTCCAATACTTTGGTTTTGATCCTAGCCATTATCATAATACGCTTTCTAAAGGGAGAACAAGTACGTTTAATATGATCGTCGGATTAGCGTCGAGATGTCCCTTAACGATTTTTGATGAGCCAACGACAGGAATGGATGAAGCGGTCAGAAAGGATTTTTATCGTGCGCTAATGAAGGATTATATTGCCCATCCCCGTACGATTTTGCTCTCAAGTCATCATTTAAATGAAATTGAGGATATCCTTGAGGATGTGCTTCTGATCAAAGATGGAAAGGTGTTGCTTCATCAATCGATTTCTGATTTGAAGGAGTGGGCCATTGGTCTTCAAGGTCCTTCATCTCTCGTACGAAAATGGGTGGAGAGTCGTGACAGCGTTTTTGAACGGCTTATCGGCATAGACACGTTGTACGTCGTTGTGCGAAATAATTTTTCTAAAGTGGATCAAAAAGAAGCTACTTTGTCAGGGGTGGAATTTTCACCAGTAAGGGCAAGTGATTTATGCGTCTATCTCACGAATGAGACGAAAGGGGGAATCGATGATGTCTTTAGCGAACGTTAGTTTAATGGAAACGGTGAAAAAACAATTTCAATTTAAAATGAAAGCTTATATTGATGCCTTTAGCTCACTTGTGGGAATTCAGTTTATCGCTATTTTATTTTCCCTCGCTGGGAATGGTGGTTCTTCTGGAGGATCATCAAGTGGGTTCATTTTCCACATAAAGAATTACTCAGCTGACCTTGTCATTGTCTTTACGTTCATTTGGATTCTTGTGACCTCCATTACGATTACGACGAAGCCTTATCGAAATCAAGAGTTTACTTTTGTAACCAACCGTTTGAGCAGCAGTCTCTCCAATATTTTCTTTTTGTTAGCTGCAAGCATACTTGGAGCAATTACTGCTGTAATGTCACGTTTTCTCATTCACTGTATTGCATACTTTTTATTCAAAGAACAACTTTATGCAACGCCACTCGTAACAAGTGAGATAATGATCGGAATTGTCGCAAGCCTGCTCTATATTTTTTGGATTAGCTCTATTGGTTATTTCATTGGCACCTTAGTTCAGATCCATAAAATGTTTGCCGTTCTAGTCCCTGTTATCGTGGTAGGCTCCTTGTTTTATGATGGCTTCATGCAAAGAGATGCGACGTTAATTGGTTTGTTTCAATTTTACTTTTTTGAGTCTTCACTAGCCCTGTTTGCCATTAAAGTACTTGTAACAACAGCACTATTTTATCTTGTATCGATTAGTATTTTGAATCGAATGGAGGTAAGACGATGAACATAGAAGTACTTTTCCAAATTGGGATGATAGTAGTTTTGCCGTTATTGTTCTTTCTTGTCCGGTCAAAAAAGAAAATCACACATTGGCTTCTTGTTGCCTATATAGGGCTCTTGCTTCTAGCTGTTGTAGCCACTTTTTTTATTAAAACGGAAGCGCCGAAAGTGAGTAACGGCAAAATGACGGATTTATACGGGCTTGTATCCTCAGGTGAGCTTCTATCAAAAGGCTCTGATTTTTTACTTAAAGAGAATAGTTATGTGGTAGAAGGTGACACGTTGCAAATTTCTTCTGTAAACCATTCAAATACAAATGCCAACATATATGTTGAAAGGAAAGAAGAAGATGATAACAAGGTTGAGGTCTATCATTATGGGAATATTATAATTGCCGGAATAGACGTATCAGAGGAGCTTGAACTCCCAGCCATTCGTATGGAAAAAGAAAAATTATTGATCGCCTATGGCAAAGATCAAGAATTGAATACATCTGTCGTTATGAATGAATTTACCATTAATCAATTTACTGGAGAATCAAAAATGGATACTGATTTCCAAACAGATGGACCGATAATCTATATACGCATCCCTCATAGCTTTGAGGTTAAAAACAATTCTACGATAGATTTCATTTTCACCGATGAGCTTGAATAATCAATTTTTTCGACAGTCACGCCCACATACGATAAAATAAATGGATGAACTCAAAGATGGCGAGGATGTTGATGAATGATGCGTTGGAAGCAGTTTTTAGAATATGAGTTTCTATTAGATCTAGGGATATCCATTGGGATTTTTCTACTCTTCCTTATCTTTAGAAAGCTTTTTGCCAAATATGTATTTTCGCTTCTATTGAAGCTTAGTAAAAAGGCGCCAACAGAGTTCCTTTCACGTGTATTTCTTGCATTTGAGAAGCCCATTCAGTGGTTATTTCTGATTATAGGTGTTTACGTTGCAGTGGATATCTTTCCATATTTAAGTGTAGACCGAGGTCTTTTTCCAAAAATCATTCAAGCTTCGATCATTTTTTTCTTAAGCTGGGGATTGTATAATCTTTCCTCAAGTTCTTCTTTGGTGCTGACGAAAATGAACAAGCAATTGAATATGGAAATTGATGAAATCTTAATCCCATTTTTATCAAAAGCCATTCGAGCTGTTATTGTGGTCATTAGCTTTAGCATTATTGCTCAAGTATTTGACTATGAAATTAGTGGTTTAGTAGCTGGCCTAGGATTAGGAGGTCTCGCCTTTTCTCTTGCGGCTAAGGATGCTCTAGCGAATCTCTTTGGCGGCATTGTCATTATTACGGAGAAGCCCTTTTCAATTGGTGATTGGATTATGACACCGAGTGTGGAGGGAACTGTTGAGGAGATCACTTTTCGAAGTACACGAGTGCGAACCTTTGCTCAAGCAGTGGTGACTGTTCCAAATGCTACTTTGGCTAATGAAAATATTACGAATTGGAGTGAAATGGGGAAACGACAAATTACCTTCCAGTTACGGGTTATGCATGATACACCAAGGGAAAATCTTCAATCAGTTGTGAACAATATCGAAGAGTATCTTAAGAACCATGATGGTGTTCATAAAGAAACAATCTTTGTGAAGTTTGATCAGTATTCGGAAAATGGATTAGGTATTTTTCTTTATTTTTTCACCAATACGACGGTTTGGGGAGAGTTTCTCACAGTAAAGGAAGAAATCAATTTTGCGATATTGGAAATTCTTGAACGGGAACAAGTCATGCTTTCAATCCCAAGTAGAAAGCTGTATGTAGATTCAGAGAATAGTAGCAGTCAGAATCCTTCCCTTTTATCAAAAGAGGGCTCTAATTAATAATCTTCTAATAACTCCTTTGTAGTTTGGTTACATTAGTATCACGAACTACAAAAGGGGTTTTTTTATGTCCAAAATAGGTTGTATGAATGAGTACGCTCCGTTAAAAAAGGTTCTTGTATGTGAGCCGCAATTTCTGATGAAGCCACAGTCAATGCCGGTAAGCATTGATATAGCGATAAAGGAGCATCATCACTTTGTATCGACATTAAAAGACTATGGCGTTGACGTTGTTTCTCTTCCTCCAGCAAAGCAGTTTCCAGAACAAGTTTTTACCCGTGATACAGGATTTGTCTTAGGGGAAGAACTCTTTATAGCAAATATCCAAAATTATATTCGCCAAGGGGAGGAAGAATATTTAAGAGAACAGCTTGAACAAGTATCACTTCCTTATCAAACGATCCCTCAAGGCAAAATTGAGGGAGGTGACGTCATCATTGATGGAGATACAGTGTATGTAGGAATCAGCAATCGGACGAATCAGGAGGCGGCTAAGCAATTACAGGGCTTGCTTCCAAATTTCAATGTCGTTGAAGTCCCATTTTCAGATGCCTATCTCCATTTAGATTGTGTCATTAACATTCTTTCTCCTGAAGAAGGGATTATCTATCCTGAGGAAATACATGGGGAGAAGATAAAGCTCTTGAAAAAACGTTATGATTTAATCTCTGTGTCAAAAGAAGAGCAAGCAACACTCGCGACTAATGTTCTTTCATTGGGGGATAAGAAGGTGATTAGCCTTCCAATCAATAAAGAATTAAACAAAGAGCTAAGGCTACGAGGTTATGAGGTTATAGAAGTGGATTTTACAGAAATGATTAAATTCGGAGGAGCCTTTCGCTGCTGTACCTTGCCTATTTTAAGAAAGTAGAGGAAGAGGATCCAAAATTAGAGTAAAGGTTTTGTTACGATTGATCGGATTAATAGTGGCAATTGTCATTTTTAACTATTTAGGATTTAAATATAATCATTTAACTCGAAATCAAACCCTCCACATTTGGATGTTTACGATTGCCTTCCAAATGTTATTTGATATCATTGTCGAATTCAAATATCATGGTTATTGGTATTTTTCAAAGGAGGTCAATTGGCGGGGAGTATTGCCCCATACCATTTTAATTCCTCCAGTCAATATGTTATTCTTAAGCTTCTATCCTTTCGGCAAAAGAAGAATGCTAAAGGTGTGGTATATCCTCATTTGGACAGGAGCGATTATAATCTACGAGGCATTGACCCTCTTGCCACAGCCATGGGGTTATTTTTATAGCGGTTGGTGGACATTGTGGCATTCAGCGGTAGCGGATCCACTACTCTTTTTAATTTTAGTGGCTTATTTTAAATGGGTGATAAAACTTGAAAAGCAGTCTGAACCAGGTAGAATTCCACGTATCGAGTAATGAGGGGAGCATGCACTCCCCTTATATCTTTACAAATGCTTATCCCCAAGAATGGCAAAAAAGTAAATGGCCATCGTAATGAATCCAAAAGGTAAGCCGAATTTTGCCCATTCTGAGCTAGTTATTTTCAGTTTTCCAGATGAGATGATATTCGGGATATTCCCTGGAATAAGCATCCCACCGCTAATGATGAGACCAAGAAGTATTGCTTTGATCGTTTGGTGACTCATGGAGGGGCTAATTTCGGCTGCAGCGAGTGTCGCATTGTCTAAAACAGCTGAAATAATATTAATCCAATATAGGACATTTTCATGAAGTCCAAGAATATAGGTATCGATTAGTGGCTGAAATCCTGCACCTAGTAAGGTCAGTCCCATAACAAATACATATATTTTACCAGTGCGAAGGAAAATTTCCTGATAGGTTTCAGACTCGTTATCAGCGACTAAACGAGTTTTTTTAAATTGAGGCTGCACAAATAGTGCGGCAACAATTCCCATCATGATGATCCCAAGAATGACTTCTCGACCAATCAATTTTGATAGAAAGAACATATCTTCATTCAATTTGCTTACAATAATCGTGGATAACGGTTCTCCAATTGGGGTTAATGCAGCCCCGAGTCCAATAGAGAAACAGGTGATGATGACTAGTTTGACTTCGGATTTTCTCTCGAGTCGAAGCACTGCTACGATGATGACGAGTACGAGAGAAGCGATGATTGCTGTGATAATGCTTGAAAGAAGCCCAAGAATAATGACAACAAGAGCAAGAAATAACGGATAGGGCATCGATTGGCTGACTCTTTTAATCATTTTTTCGAGCGGAACTTTCATCCATTTGAATATGAGTCCAGCAATGAAAACAGCTATTGTAATCTTTAATGGATCCTTGAGGGCCTTCAAGATTAACGAGGGATCCCATATTCCGCTTACCCATACTGCACTAATTCCCATTAAAAACAAAAAGATTTCAAGATTCTTCTCAATGACCTTTACCGAAAAAGGAAGAAAAAGCACTAATAGTAAAATGAAGATTAACCCTGTCATCGTGACTTCCTTTCTTTTCTTTGTCCTAAAATGATTCATATGCTTGTCTAGGTGAAATATGCCTTTTCTGTTGAGGAAGTAGTAGTGTGAATTTTGCAGACAGGTTATAGCGTACCAAGCAGATTGCTGTTATTCTTATTTAGATGCATGATAAAGTAAAAATATATTAGTAAAAGTTATTGCTCAATGTAAGAAAGGAATGAAGTAAGTGAACATTACAAACGAAGCACGCGATATGTTGCAGCATGTGTTCCAAGAGAATGGAGTCCGCAATATTCGTGTCTATTTTGGTGGATATGGCTGAGGTGGTCCACAAGTAGGACTGTCTCTGGAAGAGCCAGAAGAAAATGATAAAATGGAAATTATGAACGATATTCAAGTTGCAATTGATCCTGATATTGCTCCTTATTTAGAGGGTTTAACCCTTGATTTCAATAAGGAAGCAAATGGTTTGGTATTACTTGGGAACGAAAGCGATTGTTGTTGATGGAGAGAACATTGTGCTGAGGCACAATTTTTTTTTGTTGTCAGGAATTTATAAATTCTCTCGACTTGTGGATAAGTGTTCGATAAAATGTTCGTATAAACGGTAGTAGTATCGGTATGAAAAAATAACAGGAAAAATTCCGCTTAAGGGTGAGAGATGTTTGGAGCGAATTAGGCAAACGGGAAGCTTCCTACATTTTGTAGGAGCTTTTTTTGTTGTAATTGAAAATGATTATCATTTATAATGGTGATAGTTTCATATTCTGATTTGACGAAAAGGGGAGTATTAAATATGTTTGTCCAAATGAGAAAAACGATCGTGACGGAAGGTAATGCCGATAAAGTATTGGAGCGTTTTAGCAAAGAAGGAATCATTGAAAAACAACCAGGATTTGTTGATTTAACCGTAATGGTTAAGAAAGTACGTCGTGGTGATGAAGAAGTGCTTGTGCAAATTCGCTGGGAATCAGAAGAAGATTGGAAAAACTGGGAGAAGAGCGATGCTCATATTGCTGGTCATAAGTCAAAGCTCGGACAACCTAAACCAGACTATATTGTCAGCTCAGAAGGCGGAAAATATGAAGTAGTAGCGGTTAAGCAAGCTGTTAAGTAGCATACGGTTATATAATAGCTAGCAAATAGCTAACAAAATGATAGAGACTGCTAGCGGAAATCTAGCATATGGAAAAGGACACAAAAAAGGGATTTATCTCTTTTTTTGTGTCCTTTTATATTACCGATTTACTTCATAATATCATGGTCAACATAACGTTCGCCGTTTAGTTCACTGACAATATTAATAGCAACTTTTGCTCCGTCACCGGCAGTGATAATGGTATGCATGCTAACCCCTGCACAAGTTCCGGCTGCCCAAATACCTTCAACGTTTGTTTTACCAGTTTGGTCGACGTCAAAGATGGCTTTAATACGTGGCTCTGTACCAGGTTTTGTTGTTACACCTGATTTTTCTCCAAGATCAACCGCCATCCCAGTAGCTAGAATGACATGCTTCGCTTCGTATTCGCCACTTGCTGTAACAACAGTTACATGGTCCCCAGATTTCTTAATTTCAGTTGCATCAACCTCTACAATTTCCGCACCAAATTTTTTCGCTTGTTCTTTGCCTGTTTCTACTAAATCAGGTCCAGAAATGGCAGGAGCGCCATAATGGTTTTCTAACCAAGCGCGCTTCGTTACGCTCTTTTCGTTATCTAAAATAATCGTTTTCTTTCCAGCCTTTGCTGTGAAAATACCAGCACTTGCTCCAGCTGGACCTGCTCCGATAATCACTACATCATACATTTGTGAATTCCTCCTTTAGTAGTTAAACTGCTTCATACATCATTTTAGCAAAATATTAGAAAAATAACCCAATATATGCTCGTATCGTTAAGTCAGGAATCTGACGATGAAAAAGAGAGGCTTCCCATCAAGTGTTGGGAAGCCTCTCTATTATAAGTTACCAAGCCTTTCGATATATCTCTGCTAATTCAGTAACGAGTGGTAGTTTAGGATTTGCCGTTGTACATTGATCCTCAAATGCTTTTTCGGCTAAGAACTCTACTTTACTTTCAAACTCTTTTTTGTTTACTCCATTTGTTCTTATCTTCATTGGAATGTAAAGCTCTTCAGCTAGATCGATGATCGCTTGAATGAGGCTCTCTACTCCTTCTTCAGTAGTTCGGGCTGGAAGGCCAAGGGCCATCGCAATTTCCGAATATCGTTTGTCAGCAATAAACTTTTCATATTTCGGGAACGAAGCAAATTTCTTCGGCTTTGTTGCATTATAGCGAATGACATGAGGCAGTAATATCGCATTTGCTCTTCCGTGAGCAATATGGAATTCACCACCTAGTTTATGCGCAAGACTATGGTTAATTCCTAAGAAGGCATTAGCAAAGGCCATTCCTGCAATCGTCGAAGCATTATGCATTTTTTCTCGTGCAAGAGCATCAGTGCCATTACGGTAGGCTTTTGGTAAATATTCAAATACAAGTTGAATGGCCTTGATCGCTAGCCCATCTGTATAATCATTTGCCATAACAGATACATAGGCTTCAATCGCATGTGTCAGTACATCCATGCCAGTATCAGCTGTGACATGTTTTGGAACCGTCATGACAAACTGTGGATCAACGATGGCTACATCCGGAGTTAACTCATAATCGGCTAATGGGTATTTAATATTTGCTCTCTTATCCGTAATAACGGAGAAGGAGGTTACTTCTGAACCTGTACCAGAAGTAGTTGGAATCGCAACAAATTGGGCTTTCTCCCCTAGTTTCGGGTATTTAACGATCCGTTTGCGAATATCAAGAAACTTTTGCTTTAAACCAAAGAAGTCTGTATCAGGGTGTTCGTAGAATAACCACATGCCCTTCGCTGCATCCATAGCAGAGCCTCCACCGAGGGCAATAATCACGTCAGGCTGGAAAGAGGCCATTAATTCTGCCCCTTTCATCACCGTTTCAATCGATGGATCAGGCTCTACATCCGAAAATATCTCACAATGAACATAGTCTGGACGCTTTCTTAAGTAATAAAGTATTTTATCGACATAACCAAGCTTCACCATTCCTGGATCTGTTACAATTAAGGCTTTTGAGATATTTGGCATCTTCGCTAAATATTGAATTGAATTCTTTTCAAAATAGATTTTTGGTGGAACTTTGAACCATTGCATGTTTACATTCCTTCTCGCTACTTTTTTAATATTGATTAAATGCATAGTTCCAACATTAGTTGAGACCGAATTTCCCCCATAAGTACCACAACCAAGAGTAAGGGAAGGGAGGTATGCATTATAAATGTCTCCGATAGCTCCTTGAGAGGAAGGGGCATTGACAATAATTCGGCCCGCTTTCATTCTTAAACCAAACTTTTTAATGACCTCATCATCTGTTGAATGGAGCACGGCTGAATGGCCTAAGCCCCCAAATTCAAGCATTTCCTCACATCTCGTTAACCCTTCCTCAAGGTTTTTAACTTTATAGCAGGCAAGAATAGGACTTAATTTCTCCCTTGAAAGGGGTTCCTGTGGGCCTACTCCTTCAAGTTCAGCAATAAGGATTTTTGTATCTTTCGGAACATCTACACCAGCCATTTTGGCAATTTTAAATGCTGGTCTTCCCACTATATCCGGATTAACGGTTCCGGCTGGTTCGCGAATCGCTAGCTTTTCAATTTTGTATTTCTCAGCTTCATTTAAAAAATAACAACCGTGTGAAAGTAATTCATGCTTAGCTTCGTCGTAAATTTCTTCGTCAAGAATGACGGCTTGTTCAGAGGCGCATATCATCCCATTATCGAATGTTTTTGATAAAATAAGGTCATTAACAGAGCGCAAAACATTGGCTGATTTTTCAATATAACATGGCACATTTCCCGGTCCAACGCCAAGGGCGGGTTTACCAGAACTATAGGCTGATTTCACCATTCCAGAACCACCAGTGGCTAAAATGACGGATACTTGTGAATGGTTCATCAATAGCTGAGTGGCATCCAATGATGGTTTCTCAATCCATTGAATACAATGCTCAGGTGCACCTGCGAGAACAGCGGCATCTCGCAACACTCTTGCGGCCTCGCTACTACAATTTTGGGCGGAAGGGTGAAAGGCGAAAATGATCGGATTTCTCGTTTTAATGGCAATAATTGCTTTGAACATCGTCGTCGATGTTGGATTAGTGACAGGAGTGACGCCAGCAATGACCCCAACAGGTTCAGCGATTTCAATCATTCCTTCATGTTCATTTTCATTAATGATTCCAACGGTTTTATCATATTTAATATTGTGATAGATGTACTCTGTTGAAAACATATTTTTAATGATTTTGTCTTCATATACGCCGCGCCCTGTTTCTTCAACAGCAAGTTTTGCTAATGGCATGTGATGATCTAACCCGGATAAAGCCATTTGTTTGACAATTTCATCAATCATTTCTTGATCAAATTCTTGAAATTCCTTTAAAGCACGACGACCGTTTTTTACTAATTGGTTAACCATTTCAGCAACGGTTTGTACTTTTGGTAACTCCCTTTCTTTAATAGCCATCTTGTTCTCCTCCTGAAATTTGTGATTTTATTCACATGTAAATTTTTTAAAAAAAGATCATGTATTTGCACAATCTGGGTTTCTTGGGATTTTTTCAAAAGAGATATCAGTCAAGATCTTGGAGTTTTTTCGAATATGAATGACAAAGTTTTTAGTCCAAATATAGGAAGGAATGGGATCGTCATCTTTTAACATCATTGCTTCGAATTGATCTCCCATCAGGTTCTCAAAAAACGGTTGGGTGTAGGTTTCAGTATCTGTAGAAAAGGCTCTCCATTCACAAATGATCATTGTACTCACTCCTTATTTGTTTATCTACATGTAGAATACCATATTAATCAAATAGTAGTTTGTGAAATATTGAACAAACTTTGAATTTTGAAATGTAAGCGAATACAAATAGGTGCGTAAGTGGAGCTAACAAAATAAATAATCAATTATTATATTTGTATACTAAATGTATGCATCGGTTTATGGGCATATCAAATAACAGCAAATAAAAAAGAACCATCATTATTATCGTTAAATGATTGGTTCTTATGTTTGCTCTTATATAAATAATCTTTTTTCGTTTTCGTTTTTCGTGTACACATATCAACAAATGCAAAGGGGCTTCGATTGTTCTCAGGGTTTCTTTTTCCTTCTCGCGCCATTTTATCACGATGTTTTCGAGCATTTGACTTGGACAAGACAGATCACTCCTTACTTTTTATTATAACTAGTATACTAAGTCTAAAGGAACACATCAATTAAAAAATTGAAGGGATGATGGAGTTGAAATTTCATGAATCGCCAAACGTATATGCCGACGAAGTGTGTTTAAAGGTAACGGATAAAAAGAGAGCAGTATCCTTTTATCAAAATATGTTAGGACTCCAGATTTTAAAGGAAACTTCTGCAACAACGGTTTTTACAGCGGATGGTAAAACACCATTATTAACGATTGTCGAGCCAGAAAATGTGACAGCAAAAGAACCACGGAGGACGGGGTTATATCATTTTGCTCTTTTGCTGCCAACGAGGGCAGAATTAGCAGCTTGTTTAAAGCACTTAGTTGAAAGTCGTTATCCTCTTCAAGGAGCATCCGATCATGTTGTCAGTGAAGCAATTTATTTAGCAGATCCAGATGGGAACGGAATTGAGATTTATGCGGATCGACCATCTGAAACTTGGCAATGGTCAGGCGAATTGGTGCGAATGGATACAGTGGCTTTAGATGTAGAGGATTTATTTAAGGAATGGGATGGAAAAGCTTGGGCAGGGCTTCCGCAGGGAACAATCATGGGTCATATTCATTTGCATGTAGCAGATTTACGTGCTGCTGAAGAATTTTATTGTGATACATTAGGATTCGATGTGGTTGCACGATATGGAGACCAAGCGCTTTTTGTTTCGAGCGGAAAATATCATCACCATATTGGATTGAATACATGGAATGGAAGAGGAGCTCCATCACCATCAGAAGATAGTGCTGGCCTACAGTTTTTCACATTGAAATATCCGCATCAAAAAGAGAAGTTGCAAGTAGTAGAACGCTTAAAGAATCGAGGTTATCCTGTAGAGATAGACGGTGATAACATAAAGGTTACGGACCCATCTGGAACAAGGATTATTCTACGAGCGTAACCTTGATTTGCAAGTTTCTAATTGAGTATTTGTATAATGTCCCTCCTTTTTCAAAGAATAAGCAGTACTAACCTAGAGGGGGGATATAAATGAAACGAAAAAAAAGAAATAAATATCCGTTTATTTTGTTATTAGTTATCCATTCGGCTCTCCTAATTTATACGTTCATAAAAAAGAAGGATCGAAGGACGATTGGTGTATTGCTGATGGCAAATATGGGGATGGCTTACATTTTTGAGTATTTTATCCTCCATTTATTTCGAGCTTATCGATATAAACCGAAAATATTAAAAAACGAGTACTTCGACAATTTTCTAGGAGCGATTTTGTCACAGGCGATTTATATCCCTTTTACGGGAGTGTTCTTATCAGCTTTTAAGCTAAAATGGAAAGTAAAATCACTATTCATATTCTATTTTCATATTATAGAAAGATTGTTCCTGCATTTAAAAATTTATAAGACGAGATGGTGGAATCCGGTAACTACGTCGATTTTATTACCGATCTATTTTTTTCTAAGTGATAAATGGTATGAGCAATTGCAGAAGAGAAATCCAATCATCCTGTTTGTTTCATTATTTTTAGCGATTATGGGCACGGGATTTAATATCGTTTATCTTGCTGCACTTACGGGGAATGTCCGATTTGGTAGAGGACGTATTCATAAGTTAGAAGAGCATTTTAATTATGCTCCATTATACAGTATGGTTCTATCCTTGTTTGCAGCATGGATTATTCGTAAAGGAAGATGGATAGGAAGGGGAGGAATTCTCCTTTTTTGTTTATTCGTGGACTGGATTCTTTTTCGTTTAAAAATCGTTAAAAAGAATTTTGCTTTTCCATGCTTGAACGTCATTCTCCATTTATTCATGATCGAAATGTCCGCATTTTACCAAAGGCTGATTTATAATGGATTAAAAAAAGAGAACCCTACAGCTGAAACAAAGATAAAGAGTCAGAGTTTTGACAAAATCCTCAAAATTTAGGTAGCGGTTATTTTCAAGCTGATTGAAAACGTTTGATTCCGAGGAACGAACCCTTGGAAGGAGCGGAGTTACCCTAGTAGGTAATGAGCATCCGGACAAGGGGAAGTGACAAAGAAAGCGAGCGTTTGTCAAACAGCCAAAAAGAGTCAGTGAGTTAACTCACTGACTCTTTTTGTGCATTGCGTTATTCTCCTAAGTAAGCATTCAACATCCAAATATGAGTGTCGATCTTCTCGATTAGTCCAACGGCTAGGTCGTTTGTGTTGACATCATTGTTTTCGTCAGCTAGGTCAGCAAGTTCAACTAATTGTTCTTTAAGCGCTTTGTAATCAGAAACGAGGGATGCAACCATTTCGCTTGCTTTTGCTTCATTTCCTGATTCTGAAAGTGTTCCAGTTTCTAAGTATTCTTTCATTGTTGCAACAGGTTGTCCGCCGATGGCAAGTAAGCGTTCTGCCACTTCATCGACAGTAAGGGCCGCTTCATTGTATAGTTCTTCAAACTTCTCATGAAGGGTAAAGAATAAAGGTCCTTTTACATACCAGTGATAACGATGGAGTTTTGTATATAAGATACTCCAGTTAGAAATTTGTACGTTTAAAGCAGTTTGTAAATTCATTTAACATTCCTCCTATATCATTTATATATTAATTATAACAAATTTTAAATTAAAATCAATACTTTTTTATAATAATTATCTATTTATAATTATTATAAATAAAACCCTTAAGTGTGTTTACTTAAGGGTTTTTGGGTTGCTTCTTTTTTTTATGTACATATAAACAAGGTAAGCTACAACAATTGCAATGGCTCCAGCAATGGTGATGAGAGCGAAATTATCATCGATAAAGTTCTTTGCTTGAGCACCGAGGAAAAGGATGAGTAAAGCTTCGGCGAAAAAGCGAGCACCTCTGCCAATAATAGACCAAATGACGAGTGTACGAAGTCGGATACGAGAGATACCAGCAAAGATCGTAAATATTTTATAAGGGACAGGAGTTAAGGCAGCCATCAAAATCGCCATAGAGCCGTATTTTGTAAAGTAATGTTCTACTTTTTGAACCTTATCCTCTTTGAATAGATAGGTTAATACCGGTCGCCCTAATTTTTTTCCAATGAACCATCCTAATAATGCCCCTAATACAGAGGTGGCCGTTGTGATAAAGGCATAAAAAAGGACGCTATTTGGATTTGAAATTCCCATTGGAATAAGTAGTACGTCTGGAGGAATGGGAAAAAAGGAAGAGTCGGCAAAGGACACGATGGCAAGTCCCCATATCCCATATTCCATAAGCCATTCCTCTATCGTATGAATCAATTCTGACATAATTGGACTCCTTTAGTTGTTTGTTTATTATGATTGTTTGTACATTCTTTTCTGTGGTGACTGATTACTTCCCAGAACTGAACATATAGGTTTTATGGTGATATCTTATACTGAATATGAGTCCCATAGCAAACATATTTGACATGAGGGAACTACCACCATAGCTAATGAAAGGTAGGGGTATTCCTGTGATTGGTAGTACTTGAATGGTCATGCCGATATTTTGGAAGACGTGGAACGTAATCATACTAATAACGCCTACGCAAATATACGTATTAAAAGGATCGTTTGTATCAAGAGCTGTTTTTGTTAGGTGATAAATGAGAATGAAAAATAGCCCAATCACGAGACTTGCCCCTGCAAAGCCATATTCTTCACCTATGACACTGAAAATGAAATCCGTATGGCTCTCTGGAATATAAACAACTCTTTCACCAAAGCCCTTCCCTGATATCAGGCCAGAGCCAATCGCTTGCAGTGATTTATACAAGTGGTAGCCTGCACCACTTTGATAGCTTTCTGGGTCGAGCCAGGAGTAAATTCGATTATATTGATAGGTATCAATATGTTTCTCGAGTAGCTCTGGATAATGGATGACGATGTAAAAAATCGCTCCCGCGAGAGCGGCTCCTGCTGAAAAAACAGGCAAGAGAATTTTCCATGTCATTCCTGAAACAAGAATCATCCCTATGAAAATGGCGATAATGACTAATCCGGTCCCTAAATCCTGCTCTGCGATAAGGCCGAGCGGCGGTAATGTAGCCAATCCAAGTTTTATCAGCAAAATAAAATCCGTTTTAGTAGTTTTAAGAGGATTTTTTTCATGGTGATCGGCGATCAACTTACTTAATGTGAGAATTAAAAATATTTTCATGAATTCCGAAGGCTGGATTGAGCCGATTCCAGGTAATACAAACCAACTTTTTGCTCCGTTTCTAATTGGTGTAAAATCTGAAGTTGGTAATATAAGTAACACAACTAAGAGTAAAATTCCAAATCCATATAAATACCAGCTAAGCTTTCGATATTGATAGTTGTCAAAGAACATCACCACTGCAACGATGACAATTCCGACCACATAATACATAATTTGTCGTAAAAAATAATTTTCATTGTATTGTTCGGTTGTTTGAGCGCTATAAATGGCAGCGCAGCTAGTAAGAAAGAACAATAGCAAAATGAAGCTTAATGTCCAGTCAAACTTTTCAGCAACTTTATTCTTTTTATCCATTGTTCCAACACCTAGTCTCTTTTAATCTCCCTAATCTCATTTCTATTCTTTCATATTAACAGAGATAACTTTAAAATAGCCACATGTAATAAGACGTATTTACAAGGGTAATGGTTTCTAAATTTCTAATAAAAATCACGAAGAGCAAAAGTCTTCGTGATTTCCACTGTACGTGCTATAACAAGTAGTTAATAAACATCGTTGCAATACCGAAATAGGTAATTAGGGAGAAGATATCATTTAAGGTAGTGATTAGTGGTCCTGATGCGATGGCGGGGTCTACGTTTAATCGATATAAAATTAACGGGATAACCGTACCTGCAAGTGTACCAATAATCAGGGTAAGCAATAGGGAGCTTCCTACCACAAGACCGAGAATGAAGTTTCCTTGCCAAATCAGTGCAATGATAGAAATCAGAATTCCACATGTTACTCCAATGATCACGCCAACACTTAATTCTCTCATAATCAGCTTCGTAATCACTCTTTTGTCAATATCGTTAGAAACAAGACCTCTGACCACAACAGCTAATGATTGGGTTCCTGTATTTCCAGTCATCCCCGAAATCATCGGCATGAAAAAGGCTAACGCTACTACTTTTTCAAGGGTTTCTTCATAGGAACTGATGATGCTTCCAGATATAAGCCCAATAAAAAGAAGGAGGACAAGCCATGGAAGTCGCCGATATGCAGCAACAAAGGATTTTGTTTCAAAGTCAATCGATTTACCAGAAGCGGATAATTTTTCAATATCTTCATTAGCTTCGCGGATCACGACATCGATAATATCATCGACGGTGATGATTCCAATTAGAATATGTTCTTTATCGACAACTGGAATGGCAAGGAAGTCATAGCGCTCAATTAGGCGAGCTACCTCTTCCTGGTCAGTATCCTCTAAGCAATAGATGACCCGCTCATACATGATATCGCGGATTTTTTCCTGCATTTCAGCAATTAATAGATCGCGATAGGATACGACTCCGACAAGCTTTCGATTCTGGTCAATAACATATAAATAGTTAATCGTTTCAGCGAGTTCTGCGAAAGATTTTAGCTTATCGACTGCTTCCCGAACGGTATAATAATCACGGATCCAAACGAATCGATTGGTCATTAATCGACCAGCTGTTTCTGGTGGATAATTCATGATATCTTGAACAATTTGCGACTCTTCTTTTTTCATTCCTGATAAAAGAGACTCAATTTTTTCAGGAGATAGGTCTTCAAGAAGGGAAGCAAGGTCGTCATTATCCATCATATCGAGAACCTTACCAGATTTTTCAATACCGAGGCGATTTAATACATCGAGCTGTTCTTCGCTATTTAGTTCTTGGATTAAATCAGCCAGTGCATTAATATTAAGAAAAAATAAAAAGCGCGTTCGATGCTTTTCCGGCAAATCCTCATAAATTTGAGCAATATCGTAAGGCTGAAGCTCATCGACGATTGCTTCAAATTCTTTGCGTTTATTCTCTTTTAATGCCTTGATTACATATAGGGTGATTTGATCTTCTGTCATTTTTTGAAACATGAGATCACGCTCCTTTACCGGAAAATGCTTGATGAAGATAGTACTAGAATCAATTTTCTACTGGAAAGGTCCAAAAAAATTCGAAGTACTGTCAACTCTCGTGACTATTATAAGAAAAGTTGAGGAGAATTGATACGATTAAATCATTTTTTTATTGTCAAGTTGTTGTATAAAATGATTTAATTAGAGCCATTTTGGATTCAGTCTTCGTCTTAGTAGTACCACCAAAAAAATGGCTAAAACCTTAATTTGGACAATTTCTCAATGGCAATAAAAAAGGAAATAATTTCTTGAGAGAAGAATTGGAAATTATGTGGATAAAGTAAGATTTTATCCTGAAAGTTTGCTAAAATCTAGTTATATAATTGTAAACCGTATAAACTGGGCTTAATGACTTTAGGTTCATCATCAGTCTTATCAAAAGGTTCGGAGGTTATTCTTTTGAAAAAACATAATGGCAATCAACAGGATCTTGTCTATGTTCATTTAAATGAAACAAAGCACTACGTTTTATCATATGGGATTGAATTTGAAGAGTTTTCCCACACTCTCTCAGACCTTCTGAACAATGTCCTTCTTTTAAAGCATCATTTTGATGATGGAGAATTTAATTTGCATACTCTTTTAGAATATGTCCCCCATGAAGATTTAACTAAGCTCATTAAGGATGATGTTTATGGCTATGGGGATTTCTGCTGGATTGACTTTGAAGATGAGGACGCACTCAATGAACTATCTGGCCATGAACTTGCAGAGCTCCTTTTCCTTGGCCATATGAAGGATGATTTAAGAAAGCCATTTTATCAGCAACTTCGTAATCGATTTGTTTATTTAGCTCATGATGATGGCTGGTGGAATAAAACGTATTATCGCCATATGAAGGATTTTTATCGCATGCTCGGAGAAGTTCTGGCAGGGAAAATGACCGAGAGTAAGCCAGTGAAAAATCTCCTTGGGATTAAAAAGAAACGTTCTTTCCCTTCTATTCAAATAGAACTAATTCTTAGTTTGAAAATGATGATGAAAGAAGGAATCGTTATCTCCATCCGGGATAATGTACAAACAAGAACGGCGATTGAGATTCCTATTTGGGTATTAGGGGATTTTGATAATATGGATGATATGTACGAAGAGTATGAAAAGGTAGCTCAGGGGAAGCCTGATGCCAACCTTGTTTATGATAAGAAAACAAGTGAATGGAAAATGGATGCGAGCTAGGAGGTCTCTTCTTAAAATGAAGGATGATACAAAAAAGCTAAGACTGCCATTCCCTAGAGCGTTGACAAAAGCAATATTTATCGAAAGACCCAATCGGTTTATTATCCACTGTCAGATAGCTGAAACGGATGAAGTAGCTGTTGCTCATTTGGCTGACCCTGGGAGATTAAAGGAACTTCTCTTGCCAGGCAAGACGGTTTGGTTAATGGACCACGATAATTCTTCCAGAAAAACGAAATGGACCGCTATTTTGTGTGAAAATGAAACGAATACCGGCCTTGTTTCTATCAATACTGCTCTACCGAACAAGCTTGTTGAAAAAGCTCTTAAAGCCGGGATGCTCCGTGAATTTGCTGGCTGGCACTATAAAAAATCGGAGTATACACTGGGGAATTCGCGCTGGGACTTTTTGTTAGAGAATGATAAGGGAAAGGAGCTCCTTTTAGAGGTCAAAAGTGTGACGTTAGCTGAAGGTAAGCAAGGGATGTTCCCAGATGCTGTGACCGCAAGAGGAACGAAGCATGTGGAAGAGCTAGCGAAACTATCTTCCCGTTATGAAACAGCCATTCTCTTCATCGTGCAGCGGGAGGATGTTTCGTATGTGACGACAGCAAAACATATTGATCCTAAATTTGATCAAGCTTTAAAAGATGCCCAGGTAGCTGGGGTGAAGCTATTCGCAAGAAGTTGTCAAATAACGGTCGATGGGATTGGGCTTGGGGACTCCATTTCCGTTATGCTTGAATAGTTCGAAAAGTGTTAACTTCTTTAAAGGGAAAAATAGTGTATACTGATGACAACGGAAAATTTCATACATGAAGTATTAGGTGTCTGTAAGAGAAGGGGAAGGGTGTTCTAGTAAAAGGCTCGTTTACGAGTTTTGAACATTCCTGAATCTTTTCAGTAGACTTAAAAGGGAAGTTGGTGAAATTCCAACGCGGTCCCGCCACTGTTAATGGGAGTAAGCTGCAAATACCACTGTACATATGGTATGGGAAGGAGCAGCATTACAAAGACCATGAGCCAGGAGACCTGCCTAATTCTAGTGCACCACAAACCTACGAGGATAGGGAGGTGTTTGGAAGCTATTTGTATATTAATTGCTAATCCAACATCTCCATTTCTTCATTGTGGAGATGTTTTTTTATGCTCTCCACAACATCACATTATTTATGGAGGCAAAAACAGATGAAGAAATGGGTTTCAATTTTATTCGCACTATTATTATCAATAGGAATTTTAGCGGGCTGCGGTGAGACCGAATCACCAGTTGAGGAAAATAACGCAGGTGATGAAGTACAAGAGCCAGCAGAAGAACCTACATTCCCAGTAACGATCACCGATGCAATTGGCGATGAAGTCGTCATTCAGGAAAAACCAGAAAAGATTGTCTCCTTGATTCCAAGTAATACGGAAGTTGCTTATGCTCTCGGTCTTGGAGATGAAATTGTTGGTGTGTCTGAACATGATAATTATCCGGAAGAAGTAATAGAAAAGGAAAAAATCGGTGGCATGGAAATGAATGTAGAGAAGATTATCTCTCTAGCACCAGATTTGGTCTTAGCGCACGCATCTAGTGCTCACAATTCTACTGAAGGATTACAGCAAATAAAAGACGCAGGTATAACAGTACTCGTTGTCAATCAAGCAGCAAGTTTTAACGAAGTATATGAATCAATTGAAATGATCGGTACAGCTACAGGTGAAAAAGAAAAGGCAGAAGAAATCATAAATGGAATGAAAACAAAAATTGCCGACATAGAAGAGAAGACGGCAGGGATTACAGAACCTAAATCGGTTATTTTTGAAATCAGTCCAGCTCCAGACATTTATGTTGCAGGGAAAAACACCTTTATGGATGAGATGTTGTCACTCATTCATGCGGAAAATGGAGTAGGAGATTTAGATGGATGGCCCAACTTGGATGAGGAATCTTTTATTGAGCGGAATCCAGATGTCATTATTACGACTTACGGATATTACACTGAAAATGCGGTAGATTTAGTACTTGCAAGAGAAGGCTGGCAAGATGTAAAGGCTGTAAAGAATAAGCAGGTAATTGATGTTCACTCCGATCTTGTCACTCGTTCGGGTCCAAGACTTGCAGATGGATTAGAGGAATTGGCAAAGGCGGTCTATCCAGAAGCATTTGAGTAATTCTACTTAGTTTGGAGAGATAACGATGAAAAAAATGGGTCATCAAGCTTTTGCCTATATCATTGCGATCGCATTCTTGCTCGTTTCATGTTTATTAGGCATTTCGATAGGGACAGTCTCAGTCCCTATCGGAAACATCATACAAATTATCGGTGCTGAAATTTTCCGTTTTACATCCATCGAACACATCGACCCAATGCAAGCGAATATTGTCCTAAGTATTCGGTTACCAAGAGTAATTTTAGCAGGACTAGTAGGGGCGGCACTCGCAATTGCGGGAGCGGCCTTTCAAGGTCTTTTACGGAATCCGTTAGCGGATCCATATACATTAGGAGTATCGTCTGGAGCATCAGTAGGTGCTGTTCTCACTTTATTTTTCCAATTCTCGATTCCTTTTGTAGGCTCCTTTACGTTGCCGCTACTCAGTATTCTTTTTGCTTTTTTAACGATCTTTTTCGTTTTAGGTTTCGCGCGAAAAATTGATAAAGGGATGAAGGTTGAAACCATTATTTTAACAGGAATTATTTTTAGCTCATTTTTAGGTGCTTTTATCTCTTTAATCATCGCTTTGACAGGAGAAGAATTAAGACAGATTATCGGCTGGCTTCTCGGAAGTGTCTCCATGAGAGGTTGGAGCTATGTACAGATCATTCTTCCATTCTTTATACTAGGTTCCATTATTTTGATGGCCAACACGAAGGAGCTAAATGCGATGTCCTTTGGAGAAGAGCGTGCGCAGCATTTAGGGGTTAATGTCCAGAGAAGGAAAATGGTGATCTTAATTGCAGGTTCCATATTAACGGGTGCAGCCGTTGCTGTTTCAGGGACGATTGGTTTCGTCGGTCTCGTGATTCCCCACTTAACAAGAATGCTATGGGGCCCAGACCATACTCATTTACTCCCGTTATCTATTTTGACAGGGAGTGGATTCCTTATATTAGCAGATTTAGTCTCCCGAACGATCATTTCTCCGATTGAGCTCCCAATTGGGGTTATTACAGCATTAATTGGAGCCCCAGCATTTGGAATGATTTTAATGAAAAGAAGAAGTGCGGAAAGAAGTGGAGCAGATGCTTAAGGTTGAACAACTTTCAGGTGGGTATTCAAAAGAACCGATCGTTAAGAATGTCTCTTTTCAAGTTGCAGAAGGAGAGCTATTCGGAGTGTTAGGGCCGAATGGCAGTGGCAAAACGACTTTGTTGAAAATGATTTCTGGAATTCTTTCCTTTCAGCAAGGCAGTATCATGATCAAAGGCAAGTCCATAAATAAATATACGATGAAAGAGCTGGCAAAGATGATCGCTGTTCTTTCACAGCATTCCTCACAAACCTTTTCCTATACCGTAAAGGAGACGGTTTCCCTTGGTCGCTATGCTCATCAAGATGGTTGGTTTCGTTCGTGGAGTAATGAAGATGAACGAACTGTTCAGGAAGCGATGGTTCAAACCGGAATTGCGGCATTTCAACATAAGAGCATTCAAGATCTTTCTGGGGGCGAGCGCCAACGGGTTTTTCTTGCGCAAGCACTTGTGCAAGAACCGGAAATTCTTTTATTAGATGAACCGACCAATCATCTTGATCTGTCCTATCAAAAGGAGTTATTAGATCTTTTAAAGAGCTGGACAATGGAGAAGGGCTTAACGGTTATCTCGATTTTTCATGATTTGAATTTAGCGAGTCTTTATTGTGATCGTCTGTTACTGCTTGAAGATGGATCTGTCCATACGAATGATGTTCCGAATGAAGTAGTCAAAGTAGAAAAAATAAAAGAGGTTTACCGTACGGATGTGGAGAAGCATCCACATCCTAGTATTCCTGTTCCGCAAATGGTCCTCCTGCCGAAATACGAGACCAATCAAGTGAGTGTAGAAATTGAACCACGATATATGAGTATTATGGAGGAGTTCATTTCCCTTCATTCACCAGTTCCGTTAAGGACGATGTCTTCAGGAGTTGTAGGCTCTGGGTTAGGTTGGCATCGCACTTTCGTCAATCGTCATGTCGATAAAAGTTATGATTGCGATGATCATCGTCAGGAAATGCTCACATTTTTAAAAGATAAAGGCTTCGAACCTTCAGAAACGATCGGGATGATGACCGCAGTATACGTGGAGGATGTTGCCTACAAAGTTTTAAAAGCAGAAGGCTTTTCTGCATTGGTCATCGTGACAGCAGGAGTGGGAAATGCAGTAGATGCTTCCAGAAGTGCTGAGCACTCCTTCGAACTTGTTCCAGGTACAATCAACACATGGATCTTCGTCAATGGGGAGCTGACGGAAGAGGCTTTTATTCAAAGTATTATGACGGCAACAGAAGCGAAGGTAAAGGTGATGGATAACCTAAAAGTATTGGATTCAGTAACGGGTACAGTAGCTACAGGGACTTCCACCGACAGCATCCTTATTGCGGCAACGCAAATGGGGAAAAAATTAGAGTATGCTGGAACGATTACTCCTCTTGGGAAACTTATTAGTCAAGGGGTCTTTGAATGTACAACAGAGGCGATCGAAAAAAGCCGTAAAAGGAAGAGGCAACAATGATCCTTCACTTGATTGCTCTTACCATTGCTATTTTTATTGATGCTGTTATTGGAGACCCCCAAAAATGGCCTCATCCTGTGAAATGGATCGGATCGCTTATCGCCATTTTGGAAAAAAACTTGAATAAAAAGGGTTCTCGTCGGATAAAAGGGATAGCGATGGTGTTCCTTGTTGTACTCATTGTATCGATCATAACCTCAGTCGTTGTGTGGTTAAGCTACGAAGTACATGTGGTGGTTGGGGTTTTAGCGGAAAGCATACTTATCGCAACTACGATTGCTCGAAGGAACTTACAAGAAGCTGCACTCGAAGTGTATTACCCATTACAAGAAGGAGACCTACAGCAGGCACGATTAAAGCTCTCCTATATTGTTGGAAGAGATACAGAACAGCTTGGTGAAAGTGATATTGTTAGAGGAACCGTTGAAACCGTTGCTGAAAATACGAGCGACGGAGTGACTGCGCCGTTATTTTGGGCCCTAATTGGTGGAGCTCCTCTCGCCATGATTTACCGAGCGATTAACACCTGTGATTCCATGGTTGGCTATAAAAATGAACGGTTTTTACAATTTGGTTGGGCATCAGCCAAGCTTGATGATCTCGTTAACTGGCTCCCTAGTCGCCTTTCAGGGTATATCATATTAATTGGTCATAAGCCGTTGATGCTCAGGAGAGCAGAAGCATGGAAACTCTTTTTACAAGACGCTAAAAAGCACCCAAGCCCAAATAGTGGCTGGCTTGAAGCTGCAGTAGCCGCTCTTTTAGGGGTACAACTTGGAGGCGTGAACTATTATAAAGGATTGGTGTCAGATCGAGCACGAATGGGTGAACCACATACTCCGTTGGAAAAGAACCATATTCTCCTCACAAATCGAATTTTAACGAAAACGACTATGCTATTTACACTGCTACTTTGGATTGGAGGAATCCTAATTGAACTGGCCATCACATGGAGCGAATCCGCATTATATCTATGAAACTATGAATTTGCCAATGCCGGAAAAAAGGATTGATTTAAGTGCAAATATCAATCCGCTTGGACCGCCAAAGGCATTAAGAGATAACTGGATGAACTTCTTCACAGACATTAAGGAATACCCCGATCCTGAGGCCACCTCTTTGAAGAAGCTGATAGCATCAAAGGAAAAACTCCAAGAGGAAATGATCATGGTTGGAAATGGGGGAGCAGAGCTTATTTCATTGTTAGGAAGATTTTTCGCTGAAAAAAAAGTTCTCATCATCCAACCAACTTTTTCCGAATACGAAAAAGCGTGCCAGGCAAATGATTGTGAGATTGTTTATCATTTTTTAGATGAGAACTGGCAATTGAACCTAGATGGACTTCCAATAAATGAGGTTGAAGCAATCTTCTTATGTAACCCGAATAACCCTACTGGCGTTTGTTTTCCTTATGAACAGATGCTAGCGTTAGCGGAGTTGTGCAAAGAGAGGAAAACCTATCTAGTCATAGATGAAGCCTTTTATGATTTTTGGGAGAGCTATCAATCTCTTGTTCCGATTATGGAAAATTTCTCAAATGTAATTCTTCTCCGTTCCATGACAAAAATGTTTGCGATTCCAAGCCTGAGACTTGGCTATTTGTTGGCAGATGAACAGGTGATAGAAAAACTTAAAAGCTATCAATCTCATTGGAGTGTCAACGGCATTGCCATTCGTGCGGGAGAAATTTGTCTGCAAGAAGAGTCCTTTATCGCTCAAACACACCAGTACATAAAGAAAGAACGAGAGAAGCTTTTCTCTTTTTTGAAAGAGAAAGGGTTTGAGATAACACCATCAGAAACCAATTTTTATCTTTTGAGATGGCCTCATATCGAAATACAGCTCCCATTATTTGAATATTTGTTAGAGCGAGGTATCGTCCCTCGCCATACGATGAATTTCCCTAGTCTAGAGGGACGATGGCTCCGATTTGCCATTAAGAGTAAAGAGGAAAACGAACAATTACGTAAAGCCTTAAAGGAATGGACAAGATGATTTTTATTACAGGTGGCGTCAGAAGTGGGAAAAGTACATTTGCCGAAAAGCTAGCGAAGGAAAGAACGAGGGAACTAGAAGGCAATCTTCATTATCTTGCAACTGGTGTGGCGAGTGATAAGGAAATGGAACAAAGGATTAAACGGCATCAACAAGAAAGGCAAGAAAGTGAGTTCCCGTGGACGACATGGGAGCAATCGACAGGGATTGAGGCGATCGCTACATCTTTTTCAAAGAAGGATATTGTCCTCCTTGATTGTGTCACAACGTTATTAAATAATGAGTTATTTTCTCAAGACAAGTGGGATCCGCAAATTTTGGAAAAGTTACTACGTGGAATTGATGTCGTTCAAGCAAATTGTGCCGAGTTAATATTGGTGAGCAATGAAGTTCTGTGGGAAGGGATCAGTGATGAGAATGAGCTCGTTCTGAAGTATAGCAAAGTTATTGGGAACTTACATCAAGAACTTGTTGCTCGCTCTAGAATCGCTTATTTAGTGGAAGCGGGAATCCCGATTGCCATGAAGGAGGAAAATGTATGAAAGGCGTGATGATTCAAGGTACGGCATCAGATGTCGGGAAGAGTCTCGTGGTAACGGCGCTTTGTCGACTCTTCGCTTTAGAAGATGTGAAGGTCGCTCCTTTTAAATCACAAAATATGTCCAATAATTCATATGTAACCGTAGATGGTAAGGAAATTGGACGAGCGCAAGGGATCCAAGCAGAGGCTGCTAAAATCGAAGCATCCGTTTGGATGAATCCCATTTTACTGAAGCCAAGATCGGATATGCAATCAGAGGTCGTGCTGTTAGGTAAGGCTGTACAAACGTTATCGGGCAAAGGGTATCGTGATCATTTTTATGATGAAGGGGTAAAGGTGATCAAAGAGGCTCTTCATAAATTGGAAACAAGCTTTGATGTAGTAGTGATTGAAGGAGCAGGAAGTCCGGCTGAAATCAATTTAAAAGATCGGGAACTTGTCAATATGAAAGTTGCTGAACTTGCAGACGTCCCTGTTATTCTCGTTGCTGACATTGACCGAGGCGGTGTTTTTGCGAATGTGGTCGGCACGTTAGAACTTCTCGATCCAGCTGAGCGAAAAAGAGTGAAAGGGATTTTTATCAATAAATTTCGAGGGGATATGAGTCTCTTTGAAGATGGAGCGAAGTGGTTGGAGGAAAGAACCGGAGTTCCAGTATTAGGAGTGTTACCGTATGTTCATGATCATATGATTGATGGTGAGGACTCTTTATCGATCCAAACGAATCGAAAAGGGAATGGGGACATCGATATAGCCGTCATCCATTTACCATTCATCTCTAATTACAGTGACATTGAACCATTTTATGATGAAGAGGATGTCAGTATTCGTTTCATAAAAAACCCTTCTCAATTCGGCCAGCCTGATGCGGTCATCATTCCAGGAACAAAAAGCACGATTCATGATCTAAGCTACATCATTGAGTCGGGACTTGCAGTGCGGCTGAATGATTATGTGAAAAAGGGTGGACGGATAGTCGGGCTATGTGGTGGATATCAGATGCTTGGTCAAGAAATTGTCGATGTGGCTGGCTCTGACACAGGAGTTGTTGGCAATCGCTTAAAAGGACTGCAATTGATCCCAAGTACAACCGTGTTTACAGCCGAAAAGAAGACGGTGCGTTTCAAAGGACGTTACGCACAATCTGTACAGGTAAAAGGAAATCGGCCGATCGCAGGGTATGAAATTCATCTTGGTGTAACAGAACCAATAGAAAACGGAAGTCCGTTTTTAATTTTGGATGATGGCAAAGAAGAAGGTTATTATGGTCATGAAGGAAAAATAATCGGAACGTATGTGCACCATCTTTTTCATAATGATGAGTTTCGGAATTACTGGTTAAATGGAATTCGCCAAGAGAAGCTACTTCCAACAAAAGAAGTGATCTATCGCCAAGACTTGAAGGAAGAGAAATACGATGAACTGAGTCTTACGTTGAAACAGCATATGGATTGGGAAAGAGTCAAGGAAATCGTCCATAGCTGGGGGACTTAAACCGTGAATTTTATAAGAGGCTTCTTATTGAACCTGCAATTTTTCACAGCGGTACCGATTCGTTCTGCCCTTCCTATGGATAAGCAACATCTCAGAAGTAGTATCAAATCGTTTCCATTAGTCGGTTTACTGCAAGGGATATTGTACAGTACGTTATTGTACTTGTTAAATGAGTGGTCGCCATTTTCTGTTTTAGCGATGGCTTTCTTGATTTGGCTTGCGATGATTGTCATAACAGGTGGCATCCATCTTGATGGGTGGATGGATGCAAGTGATGCCTACTTTTCCTATCAGGATCAGGCGAAGAGATTAGAGATTATGAAGGATCCTAGAAGTGGGGCATTTGGCGTATTATCGGTGATTGTTCTATTAAGTAGCCGGTTCCTATTTATCTATGAAATCATTAGCTCAATGACTTTTGTAAGCTATTTTATGATTATGCTCATCCCGTTTCTTGGAAAAAGTATCATGGGACTGGTGTTGATAACCATTCCTTCTGCCAAAAAGGATGGTCTTGCTGCTCTTTTTCAGGAAGCAGGAAATAGGAGATCATTAGTCGTATATCCGATTTATCTGCTCCTTTTTTCAGCTTTTCTTCTTATCTGGTGGGGAGGTTTCTTCTGGCCATTACTCATTTTTATAGGAATAGCACTCCTTTGTTATTGGTTCGTCCGAGTCAAAGCGAAGAAATGGTTCGGTGGCATAACAGGAGATGTACTAGGGGCATCGGTAGAAGGGACTGAAATCATATTATGGATGACACTGTGGTTATTACATTATTTCGCCATGGTTTAACAGAAGGGAATAAAAGAAAGCAATATATGGGATGGAATGATTCACCATTAACAGCTGAAGCCATTTCAAAGCTATCTTTTTATCAATTAAAGCCAGATAACTATGACTTATTTGTAAGTAGTGATCTAAACCGTTGTTTACATACGATGAAGCTTCTCTTTCCTACAATTGTGCCAGAAACGGTAACGGAGTTTAGAGAAATGCAATTTGGGATTTTTCAAGGGAAAACGTATGAGCAATTACAAGGGGATATTAGCTACCAGAAGTGGCTTAACGATCCTGTTGTCTTTTCTCCCCCAAATGGGGAATCATTCACTGAATTTGCCAATCGAATCGACAGAGGTTGGGAGTGCGTTTGTCATTTCGTAATGGAGAAAAATGTTTCACATCCCTTTATCGTCACCCATGGCGGCGTGATTAAATATTTATTAAGCCGATTTGCTCCCGTAGAAAAAGAGTTTTGGGACTGGTCTATCGTTCATGGCAATGGCTATGAGTTATTATTTGATTTGGAACAGTTAAGGAGGGGAGACCGATGCATTTCGTTACGGGAGGTGCCTTTAACGGAAAAAGCAAATGGGTAAGAGCCAAATTCCCTGAAGCAAAATGGATTTCAGCGTACAGCGGAGAAACATTCCTCCAAGAAGTTGATGTTCAAGTCGTTGTCTTGGAAGGAATGGAGCAGTGGGTAAGGGAAAGTACTTATAGCCGAGAAGAATGGGCAAAAGTACTTGAAAATTGGCTAGAGTGGGAACAAGTAGATTCGTCCCGTTATGTCCTTTTCATTGGAACAGATATATCGAAAGGGATTGTCCCGATCGAAAAAGAGAATCGCGATTGGCGTGACAGAACAGGCTGGGTCTATCAAGATTTGGTGGCTCTCTGTAAGCGGGTAGATGTAATCTGGTATGGCATCAATCAAACGATTAAGGAGGAATTTCAATGAGACTGTATACGAAAACAGGAGATAAAGGGCAAACAAGCATTATTGGTGGCAGAGTAGATAAGGATGATATACGTGTCGAAGCATATGGCACGGTTGATGAAGTGAACTGTTTTGTCGGGCAGGCCGTAACGGAACTAGATGAAGCTTTGTTTAAAGATGTTCTCGCAGATTTAGAGAAAATACAACATGAATTGTTTGATTGCGGTGGCGATTTAGCCAACATTACCAAAAAACGTCAACCCAAATTAACTGAGGAAGCAATTACGTATTTAGAAAGCAGAATTGATGAGCTAATTGCTGAGGCACCTGAGCTTGAACGATTTATTCTACCAGGTGGGGCGAAAGCTTCTGCGACGATCCACATTGCCAGAACCGTAACGAGAAGAGCTGAACGTCTAGTGGTTAGTTTACTGAAAGCCGATGACACGACACCAATCGTGTGTCTCCAATACTTAAATCGACTCTCCGATTACTTCTTTGGTTTAGCTCGTGTTATTAATTTCCGCCTAAATGTGAAGGATGTGGAATACGTTAGAAGTGCCAATGTATTCAGAGGAGGAAAACGAAAAGATGAACGGAAGGAAGATTAGTCTCCTCGCTGTTTTTATTGGGCTTTCAGTTGTCGGAGCGAGTATAAAGATTCCTGCGATTATTGGCAGTGTGGCGTTAGATGCTTTTCCAGCTTTATTAGCTGCTTCTCTTTTTGGTGGGATTCCAGGTGCGATTGTAGCAGCGATTGGTCATTTAGTCTCCGCTCTTTTAGGAGGAATGCCGATGGGGCCACTTCACTTCGTAGTTGCAGTGGAAATGGGGATTCTCGCCTTTTGTTTTGCTCATTTATGGAAAAGAAAGTGGTTAGCTAGTGCCTTTTTTGTCTTTGGTAACACAGTTCTTGCGCCTTTGCCATTTATTTACTTCTACGGAGTCCCATTTTACACGGCGTTACTGCCATCATTATTGATTGGTTCTGTCGTCAATACAGTGGTTGCTCTTTTACTCATCCCTAGATTGCGTCCCATCTTCAAGGGGGCATATGAAAAAGGAACGTTGAAGGGATGAGGGATGCGCTGATCATTCCCATTAATGATAAAGACTCACTCGTGATCACAACCGATAATAGTGGTGGGATTGGTTTGAAAGAACAGGATCATGTGAAAGTATCTTATGATACAGTCGGTTATTTTTCATTCCGAGTAGCGGTGATGGACTGTTTAGCTGCAGGAGCTCGGCCGATTGCTGTGACGATTCAAAATTTTTGTGGTGAACAGGAATGGGATGAGCTTGTATCTGGAGTTCAAAAGGGGATCAATGAATTGGAGAGCGGCGATATTCGTATCACTGGGAGCACAGAAAGTAATTTTCCCCTGCTACAATCAGCTGTTGGTTTGAACGTTATTGGCATGAGGTCTAGTACTAATAGAATGATAGAATCCTCAGGGGTTGCTTTAATTGGTCTTCCGTTAGTAGGGAATGAAGTAATGGAATCTACTGATCAAGTGGCTCCGCTCTCTCTTTTTTATCAGTTAAGCATGAGAGAGGATGTTTCTGTTTGGCCGGTTGGTTCGAAAGGGATTGCTTACGAGCTGCAAAGATTGGATCTGATAAAAGAATGTCGTGACCTTGATTTTCAGAAATCAGGAGGTCCTGCGACAAGCTTTTTGCTCCTTTATCCAAAAGAAAAAGAAAGCGAACTTGCACAATTATCCGGAAGATATTTTCATCCTTTATAATGAGGGGGAGAAAGATTGCTACAATTATTTTTTACAAGACATGGAGAAACGAATTGGAATGTGGAAAATCGCTTACAGGGGAGAATGAACTCAGATTTAACGGAAAATGGGATTCGCGATGCGAAATTGTTAGGAAAAAGGCTTACTAGTATAGGTTTTGATGCGGTTTACGCGAGTCCAAGTAAGCGCACTGTTGAAACAGCAAAACTGATTATGGCAGATAGGACGATGCCTTTTAAGACGGATGAAAGGCTAATGGAAATTCATCTAGGATCATGGGAAGGTCGTACGACTCTCGAGATTCAACAGTCTGAGCCCGAGCTCTTTCATTTTTATCAAGAGAAGCCAACTCTTTTTAAAGGGACGGGTGAAACTTTTGAGGATGTTAAAAAGAGGCTAGAGTCTGTATTAGTGGATCTGGAGAGAAAGCATCCAACTGGTAATTTACTCATTGTCACACATGGAGTTGTGATTAAAGTGCTACAGTCCATCTTGAAGGAACGTTCATTAGATCTTGTTTGGGAACCGCCTTATATTGACGGAACAAGCTTATCAATTGTTCAAATAGAGGACGGTAAAAGATCGTTGCTACTTGAAGGAGATATCAGTCATAAAGAAGCTATTCGTGTTGATAAAATATAATAGGAAAATCCCCCATGAAAAATGTTATTCAATCTAACATTTTTCATCGGGGATTTTTTGCTTGTTAAACCGTTTCGACTTCGATCACTTCTTCTTGTATCTTCTTCTTTTCTAATAGCTTCTTAATTTTATTTGTGTTTTTCCTTGAGGTTAACACATATAAGAAATCTCCTGCTTCAATAACGGTATTTCCAGTAGGCGTAACAAGCTTATCATTACGTATAATGGCATTGACGAGTGCGCCTTCTGGGAAAGGAATGTCATTTAAGTTTCTGCCGATAACGTATGCATCATCTTCAATTTCGTACTCCAGCATTTCTGCATCAGCTTTTCCAAGTGATACCAGTTCTAACGTATGAGTTGGAGTTGTCTTTTTCGGACCTGTTAATCCGAGTTTTTTCGCAAGCACCGTAATGGTTGAGCCATGAATGAGGCAGCTCGTTAACACAACGAAGAATACAACATTAAAGATAAGACTGCTTCCTTCTACTTCTGCTAAAAGTGGATACGTTGCTAACACAATTGGTACGGCACCTTTTAGTCCCGCCCAAGACAGGAAAATCACTTCATTTCTAGTGTATCCCATTTTTAATGTTGAGAGATACACGGCGATAGGTCTTGCGATCAACATGAGAATAAGTGACATAATCAATCCTTTAAAAAGGATATCCCATGTGAACAGATGGGAAGGGAATACGAGTAATCCTAAGATGACAAACATTAAGATTTGCATCATCCAAGCAAACCCTTCTGAAAACCGAAAAATCGAATGCTTATAAGCGATTGCTTCTGCATTACCAATTATAATGGCTGCGATATAAACGGCAAGTAAGCCACTTCCATTTAAAAAGGCGGTAAATCCGTATGTTAGTAAGGCGAAGGCGATGGCAAACACCGGATACAGACCACTGGAATCGAGGTTAATACGATTTAGGGCAAAAACAGCTAATTTTCCAAAGAGCAATCCAAGGAGAAGACCAACGACAATCTGTACTACAAAGAGACCGATCATGCCAAAAATATTCGCATTTGGGTTCATAATTAGCTCGATCGCAGAGATTGTTAATAGTACGGCCATTGGATCGTTGGAACCAGACTCTGCTTCTAATGTAGCAGAGATTTTCGGTTTAATATTTTGCCCTTTTAAGACAGCAAATACAGCAGCAGCATCGGTTGAACCGACGATAGCACCAAAGAGAATGGATTGTAGCCATCCAATGTCTAGAATGAACTTTGCCGCAACGGCAACAATTCCCGATGTGAGCAAGACTCCTAAAGTTGCTAGGGAAAGGGACGGGACCATAACGCTTTTTACAGATTTCCAGCTGGTTTGAATTCCGCCCTCAAATAAGATAATAATAAGAGCTAAAATCCCGATCATTTGGGCAATTTGAGCATTATCAAAATAAATAATTCCTAATACATCACTGCCCATAATAATCCCAACCATAATAAAGAGCACGAGGGAAGGGACACCAAGACGGGAGGAGAACTTCGTCGTTAACACACCGACAATCAAAAAGGTAGCTGCAAGTAGTATAAATGAATCCGTTATTGTCATAATATCAGCTCTCTTTCTAGGCGAATTTAAATTATATTAAAGTTACTTTAAAGATTTACATCGAGAATAATGGGAAGGGAATGTCTTTCATTCACCAATCCGATAAATTGAATCGTCTCAGAGGGGGTAGATTGTTGTAGTCTTTTTTGAATTAATGAAATTGCAATCCCTTTTTGATAAGCGTGATATCCGAACGTTTTTCTTAAAGTGGTGGTGCCAATAGAGCCCTCTATTCCAGAATATCTCGCCGCCTCACTAATAATTCGATAGGCTTGTTGTCGAGAAATGGGACTAGTTGTTTTTTTTGATTTAAAGAGATAATCATCATGTTCGAGTCCTTCTGAGTGAATGCAATCTTGAATGGCTTCACGGACTGTTCCATTAAAATAGACAGGAGGATTTGCATAAGCAGTGGAATCGAGGAAATCACGTACCGTTTCGTCTGTGGTCATGACATCACTGACACGAAGATGTATCAACTCATTAATTCGAATTCCTGTATTTATTCCTAGTAGGAATAGACAGTAATCGCGTGAGGAGCGAGTTTTCAAATATTCTTTCATCTTGTTAATTTGAGAAAGATCTTTAATTGCATCAACGGTATTCATCGCTTCGTCCTTTCTCTAATGTTACACAATCTAGTACAATTATATAATTATGTAACATAAATCTCAAGAATATTGCCTTTTTTATACGTGAAAAAAACACAGCTATGATAAACGATAACATTTGAACCAATCGTTATCGTTTATCGCCTGCGTTTTTATTAGCTAGCTTTTTCTATAGTATGTTCAAGCGAGTCGTGTTTACCAGACATTTTATCAGCAATGACAGTTAAAGCTCCGTCCCCGGTGACATTACAAGCTGTACCAAAACTGTCTTGGGCTAAATATAGAGCGATCATGAGAGATAGCATCATGGAATCGAAGCCTAGCATTGTTTCTAATAAGCCAAGCGCCGCCATAACGGCTCCACCTGGAACACCTGGAGCAGCGATCATCGTTACCCCAAGCATTAAAATAAACGGGAGGATTGCAGCGAAAGTAATCACTTGTCCTTGAAGCATCATGACGGCAATTGCACAGCTGACAAGGGTGATTGTGCTACCAGATAGATGAATCGTTGCCAGTAACGGTACGGAAAAATCAGCAATTCTTGAACGTGCACCTATTTTTTTGGCATGCATTAAGGTGACTGGAATCGTTGAGGCGGAAGATTGTGTTCCAAGTGCTGTAAAGTAGGCAGGTGTCATTTCTTTTAATAGTCTAAGAGGATTCTGTTTAGAGACCGTACCTGCTACTGAATATTGCACCAATAAATAAATGACGTGAAGGGCAATGATCATCACAAACACTTTCGCAAACACACTCATAATCGCTCCAACCTGACCCCCATAAGTCATATTGGCGAATATTCCGAAAATGTGAAACGGTAGCAATGGAATAATGATTTTCTCAATTAGCTTTTCAACAATCGAGCGGAAGTCATTCATGACCTGTAGCAATGCATTATTTTTGATTGCAGCCATTCCGAGTCCTAGGACGAAGGCGAGTAGCAATGCGGTCATAACGCCCATAATTGGTGGCATTTCAACATGGAAATAGCCTGACAATAAAGCTTCTTCAGGATTTTCAAACGCTTTTAAGGACTGGTTCTTTAAAAGGCTCGGATAAAGATTTGTAGCCGCTAAAAAGGCTAAGAGACCAGCTATAATAGTAGAACCATATGCCAATCCAGCAGTCATGCCGAGAAGTTTCCCAGCTCCCCGACCCATCGTACCGATACCAGGAGCGATGAAACCAATTATTATTAAGGGAATAGCAAATCCGAGAAAGTTCCCAAATAAACCATTAAAGGTAGCGAAAGCTTTAATAAGCCATTCAGGTGAGATGAAGCCAATTACTATTCCAAGTCCAATGGCGAGAATAATACGGGGTAAAAGTCCGAACTTTTTCATTATGTCCTCCTTAGAAATACAAATGTTTTTATAAGATGGATTGATTATACATGCTTTTTCAATTTATGTTAAGAGGAAAAAATTATTTCAGTAAAATTAAATTATTCAATTTATTCAAATTATTTTAAGGCGTAGTAGGGATCGATATCATTCGATTCCGTGCGCTAGAAGATCGTATAATTGGTTTAAAGCAAGCAGTTGTTTTCATACATATAAAAATGAAGATAAAAACGCTCAAAAATATTTCTTCTTACCCTCGTCCTTTTTCGATTAAGTGATAAAATAGAGAAGGGTTTGTAGAAGATATAAGTAAAGAAGGGCTAAAGTTTAAGCTCAAAAATGGAGGAACGTCCGATGAAGACAAAATTAGGGTTATTGTATGGCGGGAAATCAGCAGAGCATAAGGTTTCCTTACAAACAGCACTTGCCGTTATAAATGCGTTAGATCATGATAAATTTGATATTCATCCTATCTATATTGCTGAAAATGGGGAATGGATTAAGGGACCATTGTTAAATGGGAAGGTCGAAAATGTAGTTTCTCTTCAATTTACTCAAGGAGAAGCATTGCCACCGACCGCATTAGCACCAACTCTTTTTCAAGCAGAGCAAAATGAAGGTTCTTATGATGTTATTTTTCCACTCCTTCACGGACCAAATGGGGAAGATGGCACTGTCCAAGGGTTGTTAGAATTATTAAATCTTCCTTACGTTGGAAATGGAGTTCTGGCTTCTTCAGCGGGAATGGATAAAGTCATTATGAAAAACATTTTTGCGCAGGCGGGGCTTCCACAGGTAAATTATGTGTGGTTTATCCGGAGCGAATGGGAAAGTAACCAAGAAAAAGCCTATATACTTGTTGAAGAAGAGATTGGTTATCCTTGTTTCGTAAAGCCAGCTAATCTTGGTTCAAGTGTGGGTATTAGCAAATGTTCTAATCGTGAGCAATTGGCAGCAGCATTCGAAGAAGCTTTTCAATTTGACCGAAAAATTATTATTGAGCAAGGCGTTATAGCGAGAGAAGTAGAACTCGGAGTATTAGGAAATGATAAGCCGGAATGTTCAGTAGCTGGTGAAATTATTCCAAAGGTTGAATTCTATGATTATAAGGCGAAGTATGAAGATGGCAATACAGCACTAGTCATTCCTGCTGAAATAACAGAAAGTGAATATGCCATGCTTCAAGAACTAGCGATTCGTGCTTTCAAAGCTCTTGACTGTTCTGGATTAGTACGGGCAGATTTCTTCCTTACAAAAGACGGCAAGGCGTATATTAACGAAGTCAATACGATGCCTGGATTTACACCATTTAGCATGTTCCCGCTCCTATGGAAGCATACAGGTGTAGACTATCCACAGCTAATTGAACGTCTCGTTGAGCTTGGATTAGAAAGATACGAGGAAAAGCAAAAAATTAAATATTCCTTCTAAGTGAAGATATTTGGAGGTTGCTTAGGTGATCAGGAAAACGATTAAAGAGATAGATAAAATGATAAAGGTTGACCATTATCCTGAACAATTTGCCCATGTTGAAATCAACGGGATTACGATTGACACAAGAAAAATAGAAAAGGGAAACTTGTTCGTCCCATTTAAAGGGGAACAGGTTGATGGTCACCGTTTTGTAGAAGAAGCTTTGAACAAGGGAGCGGCAGCGGCGTTGTGGCAAAAGGATGTGCCAAACCCTCCTGCTGGTTTACCTATTATTGTTGTTGAAGATACCCTTATAGCACTACAGGAGCTTGCGCGCAGCTATCGTTCAGAGCTTGATGTTAAAGTGGTGGGCATTACAGGTAGTAATGGAAAAACAACGACAAAAGATATTACGGCGTCTCTTCTAGGACTCAATTACAAAGTGCAAAAAACCGAGGGGAATTTCAACAACCATATCGGTTTACCATTAACGATACTTGGACTAGAAGGAGATACGGAAATTGCAGTTCTTGAAATGGGTATGAGTAGCATTGGCGAAATTGAGTTTTTAACGAAACTTGCTCGACCGATTGCTGTGATCATTACGAATATTGGGGAAGCACATCTTCAAGATTTAGGTTCGCGGGAAAGAATTGCTGATGCCAAGCTAGAGATCGTTAAAGGGTTAATGGATGGTGGACTGATTGTCTATCATGGGGATGAACCACTTTTATTTGAAAGATTGAAGAGCTTTGATGGGAAGGCACAACAAAGTACATTTGGACGCTTCGATTATAATACGTTGTACCCGATGAAGATCACACAAACAGATATCGGTAGCCATTTTAAAGTTAATGGTTTGCCATATGAGTTCGAACTCCCGGTATTAGGTACCCACAATATTCTCAATGCGTTAGCTGGTATGCTCGTGGCTCATTATTTTGACATTCCTTACGAAGGAATGAATGAAGCCTTCTCGACATTAAAGGTGACGAATATGCGGATGGAGCTTGTTGAGGGAAGTAACGGGGAAAAGGTTATTAACGATGCTTACAATGCTAGCCCGACTTCAATGAAAGCAGCGATCGAATTGGTCACAAGTTTATCAGGGTATGATCAGAAAATCCTTGTTCTTGGTGATATGTTGGAATTAGGACAGGAGGAGACATCCTTTCACTATAGCGTTGGACAAGAGATTGACCCAAGTCAGGTTGATCATGTTTTTACCTATGGCAAACTAGGTGCGTATATTGCCAATGGGGCAAAGGAAAACTTTCCTGAAGATCGTGTCCACGCCTTTTTAGACAAAGATTTATTGTTGCAAGAGTTGAAAAAAGTAACAAATGCTCAAACGTTAATTTTAGTAAAAGGATCCCGTGGCATGAAGCTAGAGGAAATTGTACAAAAGCTTCAAAAATAAGTGGCTGATGAAAGAAACCTGACTATGTTGGGTTTCTTTTTTTCGTTCCTCTAAATAATATTCATAATATTGTAATATGTCTTGCAATATCGATGGATGGGTTCATATATACTGACTTAATATAGGACTTTAGTTGTGCGATAAGGTAAGGAGGACGAATATGAGTGGATGCCCATTCAAAGGGTTATTAGGTAGTCAGGTTGGAGCAATTCGTTTATTTGGAAAGGAAAAGTTGGATAGTCATTTGGAGGGAAAAGAAGATCAATCCAGTCATTTTTCAAAACCGTTTCATTTGCATAAGAGCCAGAGTGTGGGGAGTCAAATACAATTTGTTGGGCTATCGGAAATAGATGTGAAAAACTTAGTTTACCTAAAACCAATTCTTGAGAAACATGCTCCGGCAATCGTTGACGCGTTTTATGGCAAGCTTCAGGACATGCCGAATTTAATGGGAATAATAAATAAATATTCAACCATCGAAAAATTGAAGAAAACATTAACACAATATCTACTAGATATGGTTTCTGGAGAAATCGGAGAAGAATATATTCGCCGCCGCAAAATTATAGGTCAAGTTCATAACCGAATTGGCCTTTTTCCAGAATGGTATATTGGTGCGTACACACTGATTCAAAATGAAATGCTTCAAATATTGACTAAAGAGTTAAAGACTTGGGAAGAGGTAATGAAGTATTATTTATCTTTCCAAAGGCTTTGCTCTTTTGATATGCAAATAGGGATTCAAACGTATATTGAGTCCTACACATCCTCGATGATGAAACTAAATGAAATTAAAGCACTTCAAAGTCGCTTAAATGAATCATCGACAACATTGGCAGCTAGTGCGGAGGAAACGACATCCTCCATATCTGACAAAGAAGAATTGGTCAAGGAAATGCTATCGGAAATCGAGAGTATAACAGCATCGTCAAAGGTGATGATAGCAACCGTTGACCGAGGAAAAGAGAATGTGTCTGAAGCATTAACGAAGGTCGACAAGGTAGTAGATCTAATTGAGAGAACGAAAGCACTCACAGAGGAAATGAGTGTTAGTCAAAAAAACATTGGCCAGATTGTGAAAACGATTCGGGGGATATCGAATCAAACGAATATCTTGTCTTTGAATGCAGGAATTGAAGCGGCAAGAGCTGGCGAGCATGGGAAGGGCTTCTCTATTGTGGCCCAAGAGGTAAGAAAGCTAGCGAGCCAAACGGAGCAAGCGCTGGATCATATCCAGGGTCAAATTGGTGCGGTTCAGGAGACGATTGATAAGTTTGAATACAGTTTTTCACAAATTGCAGAGGAAGCGAGCCTTTTTCGAGAGATGAATCGGAGTATTATTCAATTGCTTGAAGAATCGGTGGATAATGTCAAAACAAATGATGGACGGATTCATCATTTCAGTAGGTTCATTCGTGAGTTTAAAAAGACATTTGATGAAATAGCAGGAGCCTCCTATCAAATTGCGGAAATGGCAGAGCAATTAAGCTATCTGAATACAGATTTGACGGATAAATTTCAAAGCTGAATTTCACCTTGTTAACAGAAAAAGTATTGGAAAAGTGTATCACTAGTATCAATCCTTGAATAAGGTGTAAAATATAGGTAGATCCCCATTTTGAGCGACACTTTAAGAATGAGGTGGTGTTTGACTTGATTGGCTGCTTATGTATACATGGATTCACAGGTAATCCTACCGAGGTAGAACCTCTTGTTCATCATTTTAAGAAACATACGGATTGGAATATTGTGGTTCCCACTCTTCCGGGACATGGTGAGCATCTAACACTCAAGGGGATAAGCTATAATCAATGGATTGAGCATGCAGAGCAGGAGTTAAAAAACCTTTTAACAACGTGTGATACGGTATATGTGATTGGTTTCTCGATGGGGGGGTTAATCGCAAGCTATTTAGCGGTTCACTATCCAATCGATAAATTAATCCTCCTCAGTGCAGCGGCATATTATGTGAATCCGAAGCAATTAATGGTGGACGTAGCTGATATGTTTAAAGATACTTTAAAAGGGCGCTTAAAAGAGAATGAGCTGTTCATTCGCTATACGCGAAAGGTAAAGGAAACACCGATCGCAGCCACACTTCAATTTAGGAAGCTTGTAGCAAGCATTAAACCATTGATCAATCGAGTGACAATTCCAACTTTAATCGCACAAGGGGAAAGTGATGGTGTTGTTCCGCCAAGGAGTGCGCAATACTTATACGAAAACATTGCTGCTCCAGAAAAGAAGTTGATTTTCCTTAAGGAATCGAAGCATCTTATTTGTCACTGCAACGAAAGAGATAAGCTTTTCTGTGAAATTGTTGATTTTTTAGAGGGATACTAACCTCTCGAATTAAAAATATTCGTGTACTATCGCTCCCTTGCATTGCATTCAACTCTTTAAAGTGATAAACTTAATTCAAAGTGTCAACGAGAATTTCATTTCGGACATACTCCAACTGGAGAATGTCTTTTTTTCACTTTAGAGCAGGTTTGTTTGAATAAACCCAATGGCAAAAGAGGGATATTATTTCTAGTCTTGCGATTATAGAGATTCTTGAAATAAGATTTTTTCGATTGGTGAAAGATAAGAACGGGATGTTATTTTTAAAGAGTCCCTTTCGTAGTATAAGCAGATGGAAAAACTGTTGCATAAATGTTTGTTTTTCCCTCACATGTATGAAGAAAAGGATTCAGAAATAAAAATTACAATATAAGAAAACTGTTAGCTCCACTTTGGTTTCTAAATGAATTTAGATAACAGGTTGGAATCTCGATAAAATATTTAAGAGAGACATTGGAAAGTCTACATGCGGATTATTATGTAGATTCTCTTCTCGGGGGAAGCATGCCATCCCATCGCAAATTCCCTACTTCTCTCGGTTAGTTGGATGACTGATTGATTTTTTCTAATTATCGTGAAGGATGTTAGAATAGTTTGAAGGCGCTACGCAGTTTTCTAAAGAAGAAGGAGAATGAAAAACATTGACGAAGTTTGAAGATTTAGGTATTAGCTCGGCAACGATGAAATCATTAAAGAGAATGGGATTTGAGGAGGCAACTCCAGTTCAGACAGAAACGATTCCATTGAGCTTAGAAAATAAGGATTTAATCGGGCAGGCACAGACAGGTACAGGGAAAACAGCTGCATTTGGTATTCCTTTGATTGATAAAATTGATACAGAATCGAATGTAATTCAAGGAATTGTTATTGCTCCGACTCGTGAATTAGCTGTTCAGGTATCAGAAGAGCTCTATAAGATTGGATACGGAAAAAGAGCGAGAGTTCTTGCTATCTATGGTGGTCAAGATATTAATCGCCAAATCAGAGCGTTAAAGAATCATCCACAAATTATTGTCGGAACTCCAGGACGTATTTTAGACCATATTAATCGTAAAACAATTCGTTTAGAAAACATTCATACTGTTGTTCTTGACGAAGCGGATGAAATGTTAAATATGGGCTTCATTGAAGATATTGAAGCGATTCTTTCAAAAACTCCTGAAGAGCGTCAAACATTGTTGTTCTCAGCAACAATGCCAGCTCCAATTCAAAGAATGGCTGAAAAGTTCATGAAGGACCCGCAAATCGTACGTGTTAAAACGAAAGAAATGACGGTTCCATTAATTGAGCAGTATTATATCGAAGTTCAAGAAAAGAGTAAATTTGACATCCTTACAAGACTTCTTGATATTCAAACACCAGAGTTAGCAATTGTCTTTGGTCGTACGAAGAGAAGGGTTGATGAATTATCAGAAGCTTTAAACCTTCGTGGATATATGGCTGAAGGAATTCATGGTGACTTAAGCCAAGCAAAACGTTTATCCGTTCTTCGCAAGTTTAAGGAAGGTTCCATTGATGTGTTAGTCGCTACCGATGTGGCAGCACGTGGCTTGGATATTTCTGGCGTAACACATGTATATAACTTTGATATTCCACAAGATCCTGAAAGTTATGTTCACCGTATTGGCCGTACTGGCCGTGCAGGTAAGGAAGGGGTAGCGATGACGTTCATCACGCCTCGTGAAAAATCTTACTTGGGCGTTGTGGAAAGAACAACGAAGAGAAAAATGGATAAGATGAAACCACCAACATTAGATGAGGCTTTAGAAGGACAGCAAAAAGCTGTATTGGAGAAAATCCTTCAATCCATCGATGCCAATAATCTTCAATTTTACAAGCAAGCTGCTGAGGAATTATTAGAACAGCAGGATGCAACAACCGTTGTGGCAGCAGTGTTAAAGATGCTAACAAAAGAGCCAGATACAACTCCTGTTAAACTTACAGAAGAAAAGCCGCTTCCGAATAAGAGAGAGAAGCGTTCTGGTGGTAGTGATAGACGTGGCGGTGGTAAGTTTGATTCTCGCGACCGTAAGAGAGGATCTTACAAGCCAAGACAAGGCCAAGGTCAGGGTCAAGGCGGAAGACGTCAAAGCAACAATAATAATAAATCAAGATCAAATAGCTATAAGTAAGAAGGGGAGAGCACAGTGATGTGCTCTTTTTCTTATATGCTTGTTGAATCTGTTAAAATGGAGTAAGACCGATAAAGTACTCGGTTTGACCGATATATTGTTTTTTAGACCGATATATTTCGATAAAGACCGATATATCAAAATTTAGACCGATATATTTCGATAAAGACCGATATATCAAAATTTAGACCGATATATTTAGAAACAGCTTTGTTATACATTCAAAATTTCTGCACGATAGAGCCTAAATTCTATGATTTTGGTGTGAATTAATAAAATCAGCTGATAATTTTAGAAATTGAGATAGAATTTGAAACTAATCTCCAAAAGTTTTCGTAAAATAGAAGGTTGCTACGAACGCAACATGGTGAAAATGGACTTATTGTATTTTTGTTTTTAGGAGGAGCGCTTAATGCTATTACAACCGCAAAAAAGAATTTCAGAGCGTGCATTACCTGTATGGCGAATAACAGGAGCTATCTACAGTTTCTTTATGTTATTGCTATGTGGAGGAATTACAGGTTTAACGATTAGTTTCGATTGGCCGAAGTGGATCATTGCTATCGCAGTATTTATATTTCTAATTTTTTCCTATTTAATCATCTTTATGTTTCCGACTTTAAGATGGAAGCGTTGGCGATATGAAGTAAGAGAACAGGAGATTGAACTCCAGCAGGGGATTATTATCGTTCGCAGAACATTGGTGCCGATGATTCGTGTTCAGCACGTCGATACGCAGCAGGGTCCAATTTTAAGAAAGTATAAGTTAGCGACGGTGAATATATCGACAGCTGCAACCACTCATGAAATCCCTGCCTTAGAATTAGAAGAGGCTGAGGAATTAAGAGTGTTCATTTCTAGACTTGCAAGGGTGGCTGATGAGGATGTCTGAACCAAAACGACTTCATCCGATTGCGGCCATTTTAAATATCCTTAAAATTCTTAAAGAATTAATTATCCCTTTCCTGCTTTTTGTTGTATTTGGTAGCAAGGGGTTAAGTTTTGAAATGATCCCATTTCTGATTGGAGGAGCTGTTGTTCTACTAATCATTGTTTCCGGAATCATCAGTTGGTTTCGTTATACATATAGAATCGAAGAGGGTGAACTCCGAATAGAACATGGACTATTCGTGCGGAATAAACGATACATTCCTTTTGAACGGATTCAAAGCTTAGATTTATCAGAAGGGATTATCCATCGTCCCTTTGGCCTTGTAAAAGTAAAGGTGGAAACAGCAGGTTCAAGTGGACTTGAGGCTGAAGCAGTATTAACAGCGATCACAAAAGAAGCGGCAGGTCAGATTCAAGATATTCTCCAAAAAAATCGAGCAAGTGGGCGCAACTTGGAAACTGAAGAACTACCGGAGCAAAAAGAAGAAATCATTTATAAAATCAGTATGAAGGAATTGCTTTTGCTAGCTTCAACATCAGGTGGGGTAGGAGTAGTTATTTCAGCAGTTTTTGCATTTGTTGTTCAGTTTGAAGAGCTGATTCCCTATGAAACGGTTTTCCATGAGATAGAAGAAATCATTTCAAATGGAGTTGTTTTGGTAAGTATTCTTGTTTTTATCGGTTTCGTTCTTGCTTGGCTTGTTGCGGTATTGGGGATGTTATTGAAATATGGGAATTTTACGTTAAAAAAAGTGGATGATGATTTAATTGTGACAAGGGGACTGTTAGAGAAAAGACAATTGACGATCCCGCTTAAACGCATCCAAGGCATTCGAATTAGTGAAAACTTGATTAGGCAGCCATTAGGCTATGCCAGTGTGTTTATAGAGAGTGCAGGAGGTTCTGTAGGAGATAAAGATGGAGCTTCAGCAAACATTCTTCCTTTTATAAAAAAGAACCGCATACGTGACATCATTGAAAGTAATATACCGGGTTATATCTTTACGGATGAGATGACGCCAGCTCCTAAAAGAGCGCTCAAAAGATATTTATTTAGAGGGACCATTATTGTCGTTCCGATTCTCGTTATTTTTCTTTTCTTCTTCCAATTATGGGGGTTTTTGACGTTATTACTATTCCCGATTTTTGCAGGATGGGCTTATTTATGTTACCGGGATGCTGGTTGGAAGCAGGAAGGCAACCAATTGAAGCTATCCTTTCGAACGATCGTGAAAAATACCGTCCTCATGCAGAAAAATAAAATTCAGTCGTTATCGATGAAGGAAAGTTTTTTTCAGAAAAAGACAGATTTGGCTTCCGTTGATGCCACAATCATGTCTGGATTTGCTGGAGCTGGAGGTAGGGTAGTTGATCTCGAGGAAGAAGATGTATTATCGATTTATCATTGGTATTCACGGGATGAAAAAAGCGCCGAATAAAATAGGCGCTTTTTTCTTAAAATCTTCCTAACAACCCCAGAATCGCAAGTAAAGCAATCGCAAGCCATATTAGGTGTTTCGAATTGAATTGTGGCCTGCCTGATGAATAGTTAGGACGGCGAAAAGAGATATTTCGAATTGATTCCGTCAAGGCTTTGATTCTTCCGATTTGAATGGCTCCTAAAATAAAGCCTGTTAGTAATCCGAAGAGATGGGCAGTAATATTGATATTCGGTTGAAGAAAGGTCATAATGACTCCAATTACAGCAATCGTCAAAATCACCTGAGAATTTTCCCGAGACATCATGTCTTTTCTTAAGAAAACGATGGCCAGATAAATACCGAATAACCCGAATATGGCACCGCTTGAACCAACATGTGTGTAAGTAAGGGGCTTCAAGATGAGCGTTGCCACATTGGCTAATACGCCTGTCGCTAAATAAAGAAGGATGAAGCGAGACTTTCCGAGAATTCTTTCTAAACCAGGACCGAACAGAACAAGTGAAAAGCTGTTAAATAACATATGAGTAATGCCGCTATGAACAAAAATAGGAGTGACTAAACGCCAATATTCTCCTTGAACAATATACAAATTCACTCCCATCATGCTTTCAAAAATCCATGCAGAAGGAAAGATGGAAGGAATGGAAACGAGCACGAATATTAGGATGTGTAAAAAGATAATAAAAGAAACGACGGGATAGAAGCGGAGAAACTCTTTAAAGCTTTCCGTTCGAACAAACAAAGTAAAACCTCCTTAGTTAGGAAAAATTTGAGGATGTACATCCATTATAAGCGATTATCCAAGATCGAGCTTGATGCATGCTCCTTTTTGAAAAAAAGATTTACATAGTCACAACCATTTTATGTTTGTCCAGATAGAAAAATGAGAAGGAAGATGTTTATGATTACGGGAATTGGGATCGATATTGTGGAATTAAAGAGGATTGGGAAAATTATCGAAAGGCAGCCACGGTTTTCTGAGCGTATCTTAACATCGGTGGAAAAAGAACGCTACGATATGCTCGAAGGAAAACGCAAGATTGAATTTTTAGCAGGAAGGTTTGCGGCGAAGGAAGCTTTTTCAAAAGCAGTTGGTTCAGGAATTGGTGAAAATTTATCCTTTCTTGATATTGAAGTGGCTACCGATGTAAAAGGCAAGCCAATCATTCAAAAACCTGTTAGTGAAGGGGTTCATTTGTCTATTTCGCATAGTGAAGAGTATGCAGTTGCTCAGGTCGTGATCGAAAAAAAATAATGTCCATCGCATAAGGCTCGTCATATTCCCGGAGGTTGTCTCATATATTCATAGTGCGATAGGGGAGACAAGTAGGCGAGAACATTACCATGTCAAATGCCTGTCTTTTTCTCTCCAAACACTGAAGCTAACTACGCTTAAATGAGACAAAGGGGTTGAAAGGATGAAGAAATGGGTTGTACTGCTTCTCGCTGGGCTGATGGCAATGCTAGTATTATCTGCCTGTGGTACGAAATCACAGGAGGATGTTGTAAAGGATCTGAATGGCAAGCTTCAACAATTAAAAGGGTACAAGGTTAAGGCAAAAATGACTTTGCAAATGGGGACTGAGCCTCAAAGCTATGATGTGGAAATTTGGCATAAGGAACCTACCTACTATCGCGTAGATTTAAAAAATGCTCAAAAGGATCAAAGTCAAATGATTCTTCGTAATGATGATGGCGTCTTTGTATTAACACCGGCACTTAATAAGAGCTTCCGCTTCCAGAGTGATTGGCCAGAAAATAGCAGCCAAGCCTATTTATATGAGTCACTAATTGAGGATATTATTGAGGACAAGGAAGCAAAATTCACTGCAACAAAAGAGCATTATGTCTTTGAAACCAAAACCCGTTACCAAAACAATAAGATGCTTCCGCTTCAGGAAATTACCCTAGATAAAAAGGATTTAACTCCTGTATCGGTGAAAGTGATGGATACTGATCGTAAAGCACTTGTCACAGTGGAATTCTCTGACGCTGATTTTAATGCGACCTTTGAGAAAAAGGACTTTGATATGGCGAAGAATATGACCGGGGCGCAAATAGAAGTACCAGTAATGGCGGATCTTGGGGATCAAGAATTTACGGTGAAATATCCTACAGCTGAACTTCCAGATGTAGAACTTATTGAAGAAAAACCAATGGAAACAGAAAACGGAAAACGGGTTATCCTAACATATGATGGGGAAAAATCCTTTACCCTCATTCAAGAAAAAGCAACAGTTGTTCCTACAACAATGGCGGCGACAACCGTGAGTGGAGAACCGACCGATTTAGGTTTCACCATTGGAGCAATGTCCTCAAACTCATTATCATGGACCTACCAAGGTGTCGATTATACGATTGCGTCTAAAGACTTAACAGAGGAAGAAATGCTAATGCTTGCCCGCTCTGTTGAAGTTCAAGGTGACATGGTGAAATAAAGGAAACTTGAAAGAGGCTCTTCTTCGATGAAGAGTCTTTTTTGATTTGACAATCTTCCCTTCCAGTTTGATAATTTGTTTTATAGCTTGTACGGAGAATCGAAGGAAGTGGAACAGATGGAAAGTCAGAATCAATTTTTTCGAGATACATGGGTTGAAGTTGATTTAGATTGTATAAAAGAAAACGTGAAGCGAATGAAATCTATACTCCCGCAGGAAGTTGACTTAGTGGCGGTAGTCAAAGCGAATGGCTATGGCCATGGAGATGTGCAGGTAGCAAAAGCAGCGATTGAAGGCGGTGCTTCATATTTAGCGGTTGCTTTTTTAGATGAAGCATTGGCATTAAGAAAAAAAGGGATTGAAGCTCCGATTTTAGTATTAGGGGCAACAAAGGCTGAATATATTAATATCGCTGGCAAAAACAATATTACGTTGACGGTTTTTCAAGAGGAGTGGGTTCGAGAGGCAAAAGAACGTTTGGACGAAAACGTCACGATCACCCTTCATCTCAAGCTGGATACAGGAATGGGGCGAATTGGTATCCGAGAAGAATCCACGCTTCAGAACATTGAGGCTCTTATTATGGAGGATAGCAGAATTCAATTGGAAGGGGTTTTTACCCATTTTGCGACAGCTGATAGTTTAGACTTACATTATTTCAAAATTCAATTGCAACGTTTTGAAGAGTTACTTGGTGTCTTTCAAACAAAGCCGAGAATGATTCATGTTAGCAATAGTGCAGCAGCTCTAAGAAGTATCGCACCTTATTTTAATGGCATTCGTTTTGGAATCGCGATGTACGGCTTGTCGCCTTCACCTGTAATCAAGGATGAGCTTCCTTTTTCACTTAAGCCAGCCTTTTCATTACGAACAAAGCTTGTCCATGTGAAAAAGCTTCACCGTGGTGATCGGGTTAGCTACGGGGGAACCTATGAAGCGACAGAGGAAGAATGGATCGGTACTCTTCCGATTGGGTATGCTGATGGTTGGTTACGAAAATTGCAAGGACAAGAAGTGATAATTGATGGTATGAGAGTGCCGATAGTGGGCAGAATATGCATGGATCAGTGTATGATAAAACTTCCTAATGCGTTTCCTGTTGGAACAACTGTTACATTAATTGGGTTGGATCGAGGAGAAACGATATCCATCGATGAGATTGCAGAAAAGCTTGAAACGATTAATTATGAAATTTCTTGCATGATTTCTAATCGAGTGCCTAGAGTATATGTTAAAGCGGGAAAACAGGTTGGCTTGAAGAACGGCATTCTACATTAATTCCTGAGCTCATAAAATATTGCTGATATATATGCATAAAAGGATCTTTTTTTGGACGATAATACAGAAGAATTCATGAATAGCCTTTGCATCTAGATGGATTGATGGTATTATAAAATATGGTATAGATAAAATGATACAACTTTCTCATTTTTAAATAGTTAGAGACAAAACTGGAAACCTCACGGACAAGGGAGTACAGTACAAAAAATGGTGTGTAGTGATGGTGGAGGTGTATGTTTGTGTCTGAGTCCAGCGCAACAACAGAAATCTTGGTAAAGTTACCGCAACATCTTTTAACTGAATTAGATGGTTATGTGAAACAAGAGAATGTTAATAGAAGTGAGTTTATTTATCAGGCGACAAAAATGTATTTGCGCGAACGGAAAAAGAGACAAATTCGCGAATCCATGAGACGTGGTTACATGGAAATGGCGAAAATCAATTTAACTATTGCTTCGGAAAGCTTTCAAGCAGAATATGAGGCAGAACACACAGTTGAACGTTTAGTAAGCGGGGGATAATCCTTTGATTGTTAAACGTGGAGACGTTTATTTTGCAGACCTTTCCCCAGTTGTTGGCTCAGAACAAGGTGGTGTCCGTCCGGTCCTTGTCATTCAGAACGACATCGGGAATCGTTTTAGTCCCACAGTCATTATTGCAGCAATTACCGCACAAATTCAGAAAGCAAAGCTGCCTACACATGTTGAAATTGATGCGAAGCGATATGGATTTGAGAGAGACTCTGTAATTCTGTTGGAACAAATTCGAACGATCGACAAACAACGATTAACCGATAAGATTACCCATCTTGATGACGAGATGATGGAAAAAGTGGACGAAGCATTACAAATAAGCTTAGGTCTCATAGAATTTTAACCTTCTCAAATAAAAAGAAATAGACTAAATGGGGAATCTTTGACTCGGGTACTGCACTGTCTGTAGAGGATGTTTCAGATTACCACAAAAAAATCCGGATTGAATTCACCGAGATGAATTTTGATATAAAACGCTCTTTGCATAAAGAGCGTTTTTTTACACCATTTAGTTGTTCGAAAAGGAAGTGGTTCTATAAGTTTGAACCATTTCATGTAAATTATGAGTCGTTTTTGGTCATTTTTTTCTCGAGTAATCAACTGGTGTCCACAATTAAAACTTTTTAATATACTGTGTGCTGCAAGGACGAGTGAAAACTTGTCCTTTTTTTTATGCTTATTTTAGTACTTTTGACGGAGTTTGTTTGATAAGAGAAATGGGTATATAAAACAGTCTTAGTGTCATAGTAAATCTTCATCCTGTATTTTTGAGTTTTGGGAATGTTCGATTTTTTTCACTTAGTACATGAATATTAAATTGTTTCAAGTAATTAGAGTTGTTATCATTAAATAGAAGGAAATGTTGGATGGGAGTGGAGAGAATGAGTGGAATAATTAATAATTACATACAAGAGCAAAAGGAATATATTCTAAACGAATGGGTGGAACGGATGAAGGAGAAATCCGACGAACGTGTGTTAAAGGTTGTCTCTAATCAAGTATTTGTTAGCACCAGTCGTGAATTTGTAGAAATGGTCAGTGCGAATTTAAATGAAACAAATGAAGAATATAGTGAGCGTTTGCACGATTTTGCTGAAAAAGTAGTAAAGCTTGGTTGGCCATTAAGTTTTGTTACTGAGGGGATTCAGGTGTTGGCTTCGATTGTTTTTGAAGGCATTAAAGAAGAGAAGCTTGTGAGCAAAGAGGATGAAATGAAGCTTTTCTATGATTTAGATAGATGGACGAACCCGATGACGAATGAAGTAGTTAATATCTATTCGACAACATGGGAACGTACCGTATCTCTGCAAAAAATTGCTTTACAAGAACTATCTGCGCCGTTAATCCCAGTATTTGATGGAATTTCCGTCATGCCGCTAATTGGAGCGATTGATACAGAAAGAGCGAAGCAGATTATGGAAAATCTTCTTAATGGGGTAGTGAAACATCGTTCAGAAGTGGTGTTGATCGACATTACTGGAGTTCCGGTCGTTGATACCATGGTTGCCCACCATATCATCCAAGCGGCAGACGCAGTAAGACTCGTAGGAGCGAAGTGTATGTTAGTTGGCATACGCCCTGAAATTGCTCAAACGATTGTCAATTTAGGGATAGATCTTACCCAAATTACAACAAAGAATACGCTGAAAAAAGGAATGGAATCTGCGCTAGAGCTAGTGAATAAGAAAATTATACAAGTGGGTGAAAATAGTGAGAATTCCAATTCTTAAATTATACGACTGTCTGCTTGTTTCGATCCAATGGGAGTTAGATGATCAGACTGCACTTCAATTTCAAGAGGACCTATTACATAAAATTCATGAAATAGGGGCAAGTGGAGTTGTCATAGACATTACGTCGATCGATTTTATCGATTCATTTATCGCCAAGGTGCTAGGTGATGTCATTAGTATGTCAAAACTAATGGGAGCGAAAGTGGTTATTACCGGTATCCAACCAGCTGTAGCCATTACGTTAATCGAACTAGGTATTAGTTTGAATGATGTTATGACATCGTTAGACTTAGAAAAAGGCCTGGAGAAATTACAACAGGAATTGGGGGAATAACAGAAATGGAGAACCAATCCTGCGTAAATATCCAGACTGAATGGGACATCGTTGCGGCAAGGCAATTGGGACGAAATGTTGCGAAAGAACTTGGATTCGGTATCGTTGACCAAGCACGCATCACAACAGCCATCAGTGAATTAGCAAGAAACATCTTTATCTATGCCAATAAAGGTCGGGTATGTATTGAAAAAATCTATGACAAGGGACATGCGGGATTGCGAATTGTAGCAATAGACAATGGACCAGGTATTAATGATATTCGATTAGCGATGGAGGATGGATATTCTACATCTGGTGGACTTGGTGCTGGATTACCTGGAGTGAAGAGATTAATGGATGAATTCGATATTGTATCAGCCAAAGGAAAAGGAACAAAGATTGTTGCAACTAAATGGATCCGCTAGGGGGAACGTTGTATGCCTTTTCGTGAAGTGATGGAAGCGAAATATCGAGATATTCTAACAAAATATATAAAAGAACAATCCGAATCTACCTTATACATAGGACAGAAATTCAGTCGGAAATCGATTGAAAACCAAGTCACTCCTGAAGAGATTATTAGCTTACATAAAATGATTCTACAAGAGATCTATCCAGATATGCCGGAATACGTCGTGCACTCTTTTGATATTTTACTAGAGATTATGCTTGGTTATGGCTTCGCCTATCGTGAGCATCAAAGCCTCCGGAATCAGCAAAAAGAACTGAGATCAGAAATCGAAATTGCAGCAAATGTCCAACAAACCCTTTTAGAAACGCGTATTCCGTCAGTTGAGGATCTTGATATCGGTGCCATTAGTGTACCGGCAAGGCTGATGAATGGAGACTATTATAATTTTGTAGAGGATGAAAATAATTGCATCAGTATTGCGATTGCAGATGTCATTGGAAAAGGAATTCCTGCTGCATTATGTATGTCGATGATCAAGTATGCGATGGATAGTATTCCGGCTTATCGGAATGAACCGAGCATGTTATTAGAGAGTTTAAATCGTGTAGTAGAACAGAATGTCGATCCAAGCATGTTTGTGACGATGTTTTATGGCATGTACAACTATGCTCGTCACGTCTTTTCGTATGCGTCTGCGGGCCATGAGCCTGGTTTTTATTATGAAGGAAGGAAAAAAGAATTTTCCGAGATTTACGCAAAAGGACTTATGCTCGGTATTGATAAGAAGACGAAGTACGCTCAATACGAAAAGGAAATTCATCCTGGGGATATGATCATTTTATTATCGGACGGTGTAACAGAGTGTCGAACAGATGGGGGTTTTGTGGAAAAAGATACCCTTCTTGCTTATATTCAAAAGTACATTCATTTTTCCGCACAAGAAATTGTCAATAACATTTTTAAAGATTTAGAGAAATTGCAGGATTTTCAATTAAGGGATGACTTTACCCTCATAATTATTAAAAGAAGTGTTTAATGTTCACGGTAAAGGGTAATTGACAATAAGACTGATAAGGGGAGAGGTAGGTCAGTTATGAACATCAATATAGAAGTAGTGGAATATGACAGCGCCCTAGAGGTGAATTTAGGTGGTGAAATAGATGCTTATACAGCCCCTCAGCTCCGAGAAACCCTCTTTCCGCTTTCCGAAAAAGAACAGGTGAAAATGGTAGTCGACCTGACAGATGTGAGTTATATGGACAGTACCGGATTAGGAGTCTTTGTCGGGGTCTTTAAAAATATTCGTTCTAAACATGGTGAACTAAAGCTTATTGGCTTATCAAGGCGTCTTAAAAGATTATTCGAGATCACTGGTTTAGCAGAAATCATGGATATTAACAGTCAGAATGAAGGTGAAATAGAATGAGCCAACCTTATGATTATATCGAGATGAAAATCCCCGCTAAGCCTGAATATGTAGGGGTTATACGACTAACTTCCTCTGGAATTGCTGGAAGAATGGGTTTTTCATATGATGAAATCGAGGACTTAAAGATTGCGGTTAGTGAGGCTTGTACGAATGCTGTTCAGCATGCTTATAAATCGCAAGAAAAAGGTGAGGTTTTCATAGGCTATAGTCTTTATAAAGATCGGTTGGAGATTATTGTGGCTGATCGAGGGGTTAGCTTTGATTTACGGGAATTAAGGGACCATATTGGCCCATACGACCATGAAAAAGAACCAATTGAATATATGCGTGAGGGAGGATTAGGCCTCTATCTCATTGAAACATTGATGGATGAGGTGAAATATCACCACAACGAAGGTATGACCGTCCTGATGACGAAATACCTGGAGGGAGAGAAGGTGGAGAGTGGTGCAAAAACAATCTCACCCTAATCAGCTGTCAAAAGAGGAAGTAGAAGGTTATATCCAATCTTACCAGCTTCACCAAGATGAGGAGGCACAGGCAAAACTTGTCCTTCACTATACGCCATTAATCGAACATATAGCTCGTAAATATTCGAAGGGGCGATCCTATCACGAGGACATGGTTCAGGTCGGCATTATTGGATTATTAGGAGCGATCAGGAGATACGATACCTCTGTAGGCAAAAGCTTTGAAGCATTTGCCGTACCGACCATAATAGGCGAGATCAAACGATTTTTACGAGATAAGACGTGGAGTGTGCATGTTCCAAGAAGAATCAAAGAGATCGGCCCGAAAATTAAGAAAACAGTAGAGGAGTTAACCACCACTCTTCATCGCTCTCCGAAAATTAATGAAATCGCGCAAGCGTTAGATGTATCGGAAGAAGATGTTCTAGAAGCGATGGAAATGGGAAAAAGCTATCAGGCTTTATCGATTAACCATACCTTTGAAGCGGACTCAGAGGGAGGCACCATAACCCTTCTGGACATTGTCGGGAAGGTTGACTCGGGGTATGAAAAAGTCAATCAAAGGTTGGTGCTAGAAAAGGTTCTCTACGTGTTAACTGACCGTGAGAGGGAAATTATCCAATGCACATATTTAGACAATCTTAGCCAAAAGGAGACGGGCGAAAAATTGGGAATATCACAAATGCATGTGTCAAGATTACAGCGTAGAGCGATAAAAAAACTGAAGGAAGCTATTTTAGCAGATGATACAAATACGGAGTGTCTTTCATGAAACATTTTGCAACAGATGATGTAGAAGTCTTTTCTTTTCAACGAACAAAAGTAGGGAATGAGCTTTGTGGAGATGATTATTTTTATCTGTGTACGGATGATTACTTTATCTGTGTCTTAGCTGATGGGCTCGGGAGTGGAGAAAATGCTAATGATTCAGCTACTGCTGTCGTCCAAATCGTTGAACAATATCATGAAGAGGGCGTAGAAGCCATAATGGAAAGATGCAATGCGGTATTGGTTGAAAAGAGAGGAGCTGCCGTAGCTGTATTTAAAGTTTATTTTTCAAAAAAAGAATTTGTCTATAGTTGTGTTGGGAATATCCGCTTTTTCCTCTATTCTTCTTCTGGAAAACTAACGTACCCGTTGCCTGTAACAGGTTATTTATCTGGTAAACCACAGAGGTTTCGTACACAGAATTATCCTTATGAACAGAATTCAACCTTTCTTATTTACTCTGATGGCTTTCATTTCAATGGGGTAAAGAGTATGTTAAATTCAGTAAGACCGCTGAGAATCATTGCAGAAGATATAAAAAATAGACCATTTCCTTCCGCTGATGATGCCACTTTCATAATTGGAAGCTTATATTAGATGAGGTGCCTGTTGTTTCGTTATCGAAAAGAGGACGCAGGTGCTTTTTTGTTGTGTCTATCTATTTTTGATAGAATAAGAAGATAATCATATTTAGATGTTGGAGGAACTTTTTGTGGAGCAAACAATTGATAAACAAGAAACGATTTTAAAAATGATTGCCAAAGAGCAAACATTACCATTTAAATCTGTGAAAAATGTAATTTCTTTATTGGAAGATGGAAACACCGTTCCGTTTATTGCTCGCTATCGAAAAGAGCAAACGGGTGCTCTTGATGAAGTCCAAATTCGCAACATTATGGACAGATGGAATTACATACAAAACCTAGAGCAGCGAAAAGTAGAGGTCATCCGTTTGATTGAAGAGCAGGGCAAGCTTACGCCAGAGCTTAAACAACAAATCGAACGCTCTCTCAAACTTCAGGAAGTAGAAGACTTATACCGTCCATATAAGCAAAAAAGAAGAACGAAGGCAACAATTGCGAAGGAAAAAGACTTAGAGCCGTTAGCTGAATGGATTTTAACTTTTCCAACTACAGGTTCCTTAGAAGAGAAAGCGAAGGAATTCTTATCAGAGGAAAAGGAAGTTACGACAGTAGAAGACGCTTTGTCTGGTGCGAAGGATATTATTGCTGAAGTGATTTCCGATGATGCTGATGGACGTAAATGGATACGAAGTGAGACTTTCAAGTCAAGTGTGATTGAATCCTCTGTTAAAGATGCGGAAAAAGACGAAAAGAATGTTTATGAAATGTACTATGACTATTCTGAGCCAGTCCATAAAATTGTTCCCCATCGCGTATTAGCTTTGAATCGAGGAGAAAAGGAAGATATTTTAAGGACCTCACTAAAGCCGAATGTGGATCGGATTTTAACTTATTTAAATAGAAAATGGATCAAAAATACGACAGCGATTACAGCACAACTTGTTGGTGAAGCGGTTGAAGATGGATATAAGCGCTTGATTCAACCTTCTATCGAGAGAGAAATTCGCAGTGAATTAACGGAAAAAGCTGAAGAGCAAGCCATTCATATTTTTTCAGAGAACTTGAGAAAACTTTTGCTTCAACCACCATTAAAAGGGAAGGTTGTGCTTGGAGTTGACCCTGCTTATCGAACAGGCTGTAAGCTAGCTGTTGTCGATGAAACTGGAAAAGTTCTAAAAATAGCTGTCGTCTATCCTCATCCTCCTAGTGCGAAACCAAGGGAAGCGAAAGAAAAGGTCGAGGCAATTCTGAAACAGTACAAGGTCGAAGTTGTGGCGATTGGAAATGGGACGGCTTCAAGGGAAACAGAACAATTCATATCGGATATATTAAAAGAACAAGAGGAGCCTATCTTTTATTTGATCGTAAATGAAGCGGGGGCTAGTGTGTATTCAGCTTCTGATATCGCTCGTGAAGAATTTCCAGACTTCCAAGTAGAAGAACGAAGTGCTGTTTCGATAGCGCGCAGACTCCAAGATCCACTTGCTGAATTAGTGAAGATTGATCCTAAATCAGTGGGGGTTGGTCAGTATCAACATGATGTCTCTCAAAAGAGACTGAATGAATCATTAACCTTTGTCGTCGAAACGACAGTGAACCAAGTGGGAGTAAATGTGAATACGGCATCTGCTTCACTGCTTCAATATGTTGCAGGACTTTCTAAGGTGGTTGCCAATAATGTTGTCAAGAAACGAGACGAAGAAGGAAAGTTTAGCAAAAGGGATCAGTTAAAGAAAATACCCCGATTAGGTGCGAAAACGTATGAGCAAGCAATCGGCTTTTTAAGAGTTGTGGATGGAAAAGAGCCCCTCGATCGGACAGGTATTCACCCAGAAAGCTATCCTGAAGTGAAACGTCTTTTGAGTAATCTTGGATTTACAACGAATGATCTTGGTTCGGAAGCATTGAAAACGGCGTTGTCTAAGGTAAATATTAAGGACATTGCGGCTGATCTAGAAATAGGTGAACTCACTTTAAAAGATATCATCGATGCGTTAATGAGCCCAGAACGTGATCCACGGGATGACCTTCCGACTCCATTGTTGAAGAAGGATGTGTTAAAGCTCGAGGATTTAAAGGCAGGGATGGAGCTTCAAGGAACGGTCAGAAATGTCGTCGATTTTGGTGCATTTGTCGATATTGGTGTGAAACAAGATGGACTTGTTCATATCTCCAAGCTTAAGCGAGGTTTTGTCAAACACCCTCTAGATGTTGTTTCTGTAGGTGACGTTGTAACTGTATGGGTCGACTCTGTTGATGTGAAAAAAGGAAGAGTCGCATTAACGATGCTATCTCCGCAGGAATAGTGTTTAAGTTTTTCGTGTGAAAACTATAAGCTACATGATTCAGAGATGAATTGTGTAGCTTGTTTTGTTATTTGGGAGCGTTCATGATCCGCGATCAAACATGTGAGCATTATTGGCTTCTCTTTTAAATAAGTAGTCTTGTCCTTAAGCGGAATTTCTCCGTTCGTTTATCAGCGTCAGCTCGAGAGTTTCATCTGATCCCCGAACCGAAAGATGGGGAATCATATGAAATGTCGTAGAAAGCTTGATTAATAAAGAAAAAGACGCATGCCAATTCATGCGTCTATTAACAAGAATGCACCTGAAAACGGAATCCTTTGTCCGTATAAACAATGCTTTTTAAACGCTAATTCTTTATCAATCATGGTTATTCGATTTTACGAGCAGTGTTTTTTTCTATAAAAGAACCAGCACTGATTTAGGAGCTTAATTTGGTGGCGATTTTTTTCAAGAAAGGCTCTTTGCATCTGATTTTGGAACCAAGTTGGCATATCGAGACCTCCCGGTTTTAGAATTCAAAGGGTATATACAATGTATGCTATAATAGGTTGTCATGTTTACTTATTATGGAGAGGAATACGATTTATGGAGGAATTTCAATTACAAGCACTGGTTGAAAAGTTATCGCTTGATTTTTTTCATAAACCATTCATACATAAAGCGCTTTTTAATAATCGGCTACGCACAACTGGTGGCCGGTATTTGTTGAAGTCCCATAATATCGAAATTAATCGAAAGTATTTAGAACAGTTGGGTGAAGAAGAATTATTGGGTATTATTAAGCACGAGCTTTGCCATTACCATCTTCATATAGAAGGGAAGGGGTATCAGCATCGGGACCAAGATTTTAAGAAACTTTTAAAAGAAGTCGGTGCTCCGCGCTTTTGTAATGTATTACCCGATCGTCCAACGATAAAACGTAGCTATAAGCTTCAAGTTTATAAATGCTCGAATTGTGGTTTGGTTTTTAAAAGGAAAAGATCTATAAACGTTCTTCGATATGTGTGCGGAAAATGTCGAGGTAAGTTAATTAAAATAGACAGTTGACATTCTTTTTAAAGGATGTTAATTTATATTTCTGTCGCTCAAAAAATCAAGTTGAAATTACTTAATTTTTGTTCTTGACTTGAATATAACATCTCATTATAATATGAAGAGTCGACAAAACAGAGACGACTTAAAAATACGCATTATTCCGCGGTAGCTCAGTGGTAGAGCAATCGGCTGTTAACCGATCGGTCGTAGGTTCGAATCCTACCCGCGGAGCCACCATATTGGATTTGGGGAAGTACTCAAGAGGCTGAAGAGGCGCCCCTGCTAAGGGTGTAGGTCGCGCGAGCGGCGCGAGGGTTCAAATCCCTCCTTCTCCGCCATTATATTAATGGCCCGTTGGTCAAGCGGTTAAGACACCGCCCTTTCACGGCGGTAACACGGGTTCGAATCCCGTACGGGTCACCATTTTTTATCTTTTATTGAAAAGTAAGAGGAAAGTTATTTTCGCTATCGTGAAAAATTAAAGGAAAGTTATTTTTGCTAACGCAAAAAAACATTGGTCCGGTAGTTCAGTTGGTTAGAATGCCTGCCTGTCACGCAGGAGGTCGCGGGTTCGAGTCCCGTCCGGACCGCCATTTATTTTTAATATTGGGCTATAGCCAAGTGGTAAGGCAACGGACTTTGACTCCGTCATTCGTAGGTTCGAATCCTGCTAGCCCAGCCAAGTTTTAGAGCCATTAGCTCAGTTGGTAGAGCAACGAGCGATTCATCTGTGAATTTGCTGCGAGTTGTACCCATCGAACTGCTACTTGAATTGACTTTCTGAGATGGGGACATCGTGGATGCCCTATATCTTAACACAAAGAATTTTATAGTAGCACATATTTACTTTAGAGCCATTAGCTCAGTTGGTAGAGCATCTGACTTTTAATCAGAGGGTCGAAGGTTCGAGTCCTTCATGGCTCATCATAGTTTTTTCGACGTAGGAGAAAATAACTTTCCTAAATGTACGTCAGTGAAAAAACTTTTTATTATTTTTGCAAATGCAAAAATAACATTATGCGGGTGTGGCGGAATTGGCAGACGCACTAGACTTAGGATCTAGCGCCGCAAGGCGTGGGGGTTCGACTCCCTTCACCCGCACCATTAATTTCCACTTGAAAATAATATTATTTTTATGTATAATAATATTTATCGCTTCTTTAATGCGGTCGTGGCGGAATGGCAGACGCGCTAGGTTGAGGGCCTAGTGGGGGCAACCCCGTGGAGGTTCAAGTCCTCTCGGCCGCACCAGAAAGTTTTTGAAAAGAAGTTGTTGACAAACGAATTGTTATTTTGATATAATGATTAAGTTGTCTTTCGGATAATATGCGCCCGTAGCTCAATTGGATAGAGCGTTTGACTACGGATCAAAAGGTTAGGGGTTCGACTCCTCTCGGGCGCGCCATACAACGGGAAGTAGCTCAGCTTGGTAGAGCACTTGGTTTGGGACCAAGGGGTCGCAGGTTCGAATCCTGTCTTCCCGACCATGACGACCATGACGACCACAAGTTGTTAATAAATATAAAATGAATAATGCGGTGTAGTTTAATGGTAAAACCACAGCCACGAGCATTACTTCAATGAGTATTCAGCGAGTTGCCTCGACGATTAATCATCCGTGAATAATCTAGAAGAGTTAGAGGCATGTAAGGCCAAGATAGAAAAATGTTAATTAGATTTAATCACTATATAATATATGCGGGTGTAGTTTAATGGTAAAACCACAGCCTTCCAAGCTGTTGTCGTGGGTTCGATTCCCATCACCCGCTCCAATTAATTTTTACTTTTGCGAAATTGCACTTTGAAAACTAAACAAATCATACGTCAACAAATAATAGTGGAGGCGACTGTACAGCTTCGACAAACATTGGAACTTCTGGCGGAAAAGTTCAAAAGACTTTGACAGAAGAAGTGAAATGGTCGAGAAGCTAGGAGCCGAAACTAGCCAACGTTTATTTTAAGATTTAAATTTAAGAGCTAATTCTTACTCTTTTTTGGAGAGTTTGATCCTGGCTCAGGACGAACGCTGGCGGCGTGCCTAATACATGCAAGTCGAGCGGATTTGAGGGAGCTTGCTCCCGAAAATTAGCGGCGGACGGGTGAGTAACACGTGGGCAACCTGCCTATAAGACTGGGATAACTTCGGGAAACCGGAGCTAATACCGGATAATGCTTTTGAACTCATGTTCTTAAGCTGAAAGATGGCCTCTCGCTATCACTTATAGATGGGCCCGCGGCGCATTAGCTAGTTGGTGAGGTAACGGCTCACCAAGGCCACGATGCGTAGCCGACCTGAGAGGGTGATCGGCCACACTGGGACTGAGACACGGCCCAGACTCCTACGGGAGGCAGCAGTAGGGAATCTTCCGCAATGGACGAAAGTCTGACGGAGCAACGCCGCGTGAGTGATGAAGGTTTTCGGATCGTAAAACTCTGTTGTTAGGGAAGAACAAGTACCGGAGTAACTGCCGGTACCTTGACGGTACCTAACCAGAAAGCCACGGCTAACTACGTGCCAGCAGCCGCGGTAATACGTAGGTGGCAAGCGTTGTCCGGAATTATTGGGCGTAAAGCGCGCGCAGGCGGTTCCTTAAGTCTGATGTGAAAGCCCCCGGCTCAACCGGGGAGGGTCATTGGAAACTGGGGAACTTGAGTGCAGAAGAGAAGAGCGGAATTCCACGTGTAGCGGTGAAATGCGTAGAGATGTGGAGGAACACCAGTGGCGAAGGCGGCTCTTTGGTCTGTAACTGACGCTGAGGCGCGAAAGCGTGGGGAGCAAACAGGATTAGATACCCTGGTAGTCCACGCCGTAAACGATGAGTGCTAAGTGTTAGAGGGTTTCCGCCCTTTAGTGCTGCAGCAAACGCATTAAGCACTCCGCCTGGGGAGTACGGCCGCAAGGCTGAAACTCAAAGGAATTGACGGGGGCCCGCACAAGCGGTGGAGCATGTGGTTTAATTCGAAGCAACGCGAAGAACCTTACCAGGTCTTGACATCCTTATGCCATCCCTAGAGATAGGGCTTTCCCTTCGGGGACATAAGTGACAGGTGGTGCATGGTTGTCGTCAGCTCGTGTCGTGAGATGTTGGGTTAAGTCCCGCAACGAGCGCAACCCTTGATCTTAGTTGCCAGCATTGAGTTGGGCACTCTAAGGTGACTGCCGGTGACAAACCGGAGGAAGGTGGGGATGACGTCAAATCATCATGCCCCTTATGACCTGGGCTACACACGTGCTACAATGGATGGTACAAAGGGCAGCGAAGCCGCGAGGTGGAGCGAATCCCATAAAACCATTCTCAGTTCGGATTGTAGGCTGCAACTCGCCTACATGAAGCCGGAATCGCTAGTAATCGCGGATCAGCATGCCGCGGTGAATACGTTCCCGGGCCTTGTACACACCGCCCGTCACACCACGAGAGTTTGTAACACCCGAAGTCGGTGGGGTAACCGCAAGGAGCCAGCCGCCTAAGGTGGGACAGATGATTGGGGTGAAGTCGTAACAAGGTAGCCGTATCGGAAGGTGCGGCTCGGATCACCTCCTTTCTAAGGAATATGGAGACTTAGATGTCTCATAATCGTAATGTTGATGGAAGCTTTTTTGACTCGTCAGAAAAGCCGTATGATTTGTTTAGTTTTGAGAGTGCAATACTCTCTTATACGTAACCTTTTGGTTACAATCTTGTACCTTGAAAACTAGATAATGAAGAAGAAGAACCAAGAAATAAACCGAGTAATCGCCATTTTAGTTTTTCTCTCTATATGTTTAGAGATTAAGTTTCAAAACAAAAACCGCGAGGGTTACGAGAAATTGTAAGCCGAACAATGAGGGAAATGAGAAGCAAGTAGGTCGAGGAATCAAGCGAGGAAGCACCGGAACGTACGTAGTGTGTACGTGAGGATGCTGACGAGTGAAGATGACGAAGAGATACGCCGCTTATCATTTGCCGAATAGGTTAAGTTATGAAGGGCGCACGGTGGATGCCTTGGCACTAGGAGCCGATGAAGGACGGGACTAACACCGATATGCTTCGGGGAGCTGTAAGTAAGCTTTGATCCGGAGATTTCCGAATGGGGAAACCCATCATTCGTAATGGGATGATATCTTTACCTGAATACATAGGGTAATGAAGGCAGACCCGGGGAACTGAAACATCTAAGTACCCGGAGGAAGAGAAAGCAAACGCGATTCCCTGAGTAGCGGCGAGCGAAACGGGATTAGCCCAAACCAAGAGGCTTGCCTCTTGGGGTTGTAGGACACTCTATACGGAGTTACAAAGGAACGAAGTAAACGAACAAGTCTGGAAAGGCTGGTCAAAGAAGGTAACAACCCTGTAGTTGAAACTTCGTTCCCTCTTGAGTGGATCCTGAGTACGGCGGGACACGAGAAATCCCGTCGGAAGCTGGGAGGACCATCTCCCAAGGCTAAATACTCCCTAGTGACCGATAGTGAACCAGTACCGTGAGGGAAAGGTGAAAAGCACCCCGGAAGGGGAGTGAAAGAGATCCTGAAACCGTGTGCCTACAAGTAGTTAGAGCCCTTTAACGGGTGATAGCGTGCCTTTTGTAGAATGAACCGGCGAGTTACGATTGCATGCAAGGTTAAGTTGAGAAGACGGAGCCGCAGCGAAAGCGAGTCTTAAGTAGGGCGTTTTAGTATGTAGTCGTAGACCCGAAACCAGGTGATCTACCCATGTCCAGGTTGAAGTTCAGGTAACACTGAATGGAGGACCGAACCCACGCACGTTGAAAAGTGCGGGGATGAGGTGTGGGTAGCGGAGAAATTCCAATCGAACTTGGAGATAGCTGGTTCTCTCCGAAATAGCTTTAGGGCTAGCCTCACGAAAAACGAGTCTTGGAGGTAGAGCACTGTTTGGACTAGGGGCCCTCATCGGGTTACCGAATTCAGACAAACTCCGAATGCCAAGTACTTAAGCGTGGGAGTCAGACTGCGAGTGATAAGATCCGTAGTCAAAAGGGAAACAGCCCAGACCACCAGCTAAGGTCCCAAAGTATACGTTAAGTGGAAAAGGATGTGGGGTTGCTTAGACAACCAGGATGTTG